>CAJOFP010000307.1 GCA_905233795.1 uncultured Oscillibacter sp.
CCCCCTTGTTGTATAGCTTTTTTATTTTATATATTATTTTATATATTATTTATTATATTATCATCCATGATACAAAAAGGCAAGTAAAATAAAACTCTCTTGTGAAAGACCATAAATATTAAATAATATTAAATAAAATATTAAAAAAATATGAAATAAAAAACGCGGCGCCGATTTGAAACGCCTTGTCAAGCGCGGGGAATTTCGCTAAAATATGACTTGAAAATATAAAAAAATACGGGATTCTCCCGCAAGGAGGAAATTTTATATGAAAGCGAAATGGATCGCGCTGGCGCTAATTCTATGCCTGACGGCCTGCGGAATTTCAGACCGTGAAAACCCCGCGATTTCCGAAACGTCTGAAACGATTGAAACGCCTGAAATATCTGAAGCGTCCGAATCGACCGAAATCCCGGATACATCCGGAACGCTTGAAACGCCCGAAATCCGGTATCAGTTTAAAGAAAAATCGAACGCCGGCGGCGTATACGCGAAGGAAGAGAGCGCGGAATTAGAAAATAATAATTATAATTATAATTATAATAATGATCAAGACCGGATTTTAAAAATCGGCGTATTTGAACCGCGAAGCGGCGATAACGGCGCGGGCGGCAAACAGGAAATTTTAGGGATTCAATACGCCCATTATATCCAGCCTTCTTTAGATATTAACGGCGAGACTTACGATGTCCATCTTGAAATCGCGGATAATAAAACCACGCCGGAAAACGCCCCGGAAGCCGCCGAATATTTAATTAATCGCGGCGTAGCTGTCATATTAGGCTCTTACGGTTCCGGCGCGTCCATAGCGGGCGGCGAGATTTTCTCTCAAGCCGGGATTCCCGCGATTGGCGCAAGCTGTACAAATCCTAAAGTCACGGCTGATTGCGACGTTTATTTCAGAATCTGCTATCAAGACGCGTTCCAAGGCGCCGCGCTGGCCGATTACGCCGGAACGCTGGGCGTATATACCGCCTATACGCTGGCTATGGACGGCAATCAATACGATCAAGGCGTCGTGGATTATTTCACCCGCGAATTTGAGGCGCGGGGCGGCAGAGTGATTTCCGATCAATTCCCGGAGGGCTGCGCCGATTTCGATTCTTATATCCGACGCGCCATTGAAGAGGAAGCGGGTGTGATTTTAGCGCCCGTATCTGTCAATTACGCCCGTTTTATTATTAAATCCGCGCTGTTTTATAATTTCCAAGGCGTTTTATTGGGCGCCGACACATGGGACAATCATTTGATTTTACAGGATGTAAAAGGCCGTGATATTCGTATTGACGTTTCGACATTTTATCGGGAAAGCGGGTCTGATTTTGACAAAGGCATTCGGGAATGGCTGAACGCCAATCCCGATATGCTATACGACAACGGCGGCAGCGATATGGTTTCATCCGTTACCGCTATGGGATATGACGCTTATTTTACCGCGTTAGCGGCGGCGGAAAAAGCGGGCGGCGCGGAGCCGGATCAGATTCTGCAAGCGCTTCCCTCCGTGGTTTATACGGGCGTATCCGGCGCAATCGCTTTTGACTACAAAGGCGACGCCCTGCGCGATGAAATTTATATCAAAAGCGCGAATACGCAAAGCGGCGAATGGGAATTTATCACAACCCAGAGATTAAGATAAAAATTTTAAAATAATTATAAAAAATTTATAATTTATAAAATCAAGTATAAAATCAGCGGCGGCGGGGAATCCTGTATCACAGGAAAATTATTTATTTAAATTATTAAAAATATTAAATTAAATAATTTTCGGGATATAAAAATAATTTAAATAATAAAAAATAATAAAATTTGGAGGAATTTCCCATGCCCGTGGCGTTACAGGACAGCCGGACGGCGCAAAATCTCATGCGCGCTTTCGCCGGGGAAAGTCAGGCCCGCAATCGCTATACGTTCGCGGCGGAATTATGCCGGAATCAGAATCTGCATATACTTTACCGCCAATCAGGAAAAAGAACACGCCGAGATTTTTTATCGGCATTTATCGGCTTTAAACGGGCAAAAAATCAATATACAAGCCGATTATCCGATTGCGATTACGGATAATATAAGCGAATTGCTTCAAGCGTCTCAGGATTTTGAAACGGAAGAATTTCAGGATTTATATCCGGCTTTCGCCGAAATCGCCCGTCAGGAGGGATTTAAGGAAGTCGCCCGGTCATTCGATATGATTGCCAAGATTGAAAAAACGCACGGCGATCGATTTCAAACGTATTTCAATTTATTGCAAAACGGCGAATTATTTTCCTGTAACTCCCCTTGCGCTTGGTTATGCCTGAACTGCGGGCATATTCACGAGGGTTCCGCCGCGCCGGAGACCTGTCCGGTCTGTTCGCACAATCAGGGATTTTTTATCCGTCTGGATATGGCTCCTTACGGCGCTTTTCAATAAATAATTTAATTAATTATTTAATATAAAAAATACCCGCTTTTTCGATTTGATTACCGGAAAAGCGGGTATTTTATAATTAATTATTTATATATAAATATAATATATTATATTATATAATATTATTATTTATATATTAAACAAATTTCGCGGTGCTGAGCCGCACGCCCGGCCCCATCGTGGACGCCGTCACGCAGGAGCGAATATATTGACCTTTGGCGGCGGCGGGTTTCGCCTTGATAATCGCGCCGATTAACGCGTTATAATTTTCCGTCAGTTTTTCCGGCCCGAAAGATACTTTCCCGATCGGGCAGTGAATAATATTGGTCTTGTCAAGACGATAGCCTTGGGCGACGGCATCAAGCCTTTGGGGCCCAGTACGCGGCCCAGACGGCCTACCATGCCCATCATATCAGGACTGGCGACGACAACATCAAAATCGAACCAGTTTTCTTTCTGGATTTTATCGACCATATCTTGATCGCCTACATAATCGGCGCCGGCTTCACGGGCGGCGTCGGCTTTGTCGGCTTTGGCGAATACCAGAACACGGACGCTTTTGCCGGTTCCGTGCGGCAATACAATCGCGCCGCGCACCTGCTGATCCGCGTGACGGGAGTCAACGCCCAATTTGACGTGTAACTCGACCGTTTCGTCAAATTTCGCGCTTGCGGTCTTGCATACCAGACCGAAACCCTCCGCCGCGTCATATAACATGGCGCGGTCAATCTGTTTCGCGCTTTCTTTGTATTTTTTTCCTCTGAACATGCCAAATCCCCCCTATTATTCGCCGACGACGACGCCCATAGACCGACAGGTTCCGGCGATCATACTCATAGCGGCTTCCAGACTTCCGGCGTTTAAATCGCGCATTTTAATTTCCGCGATTTTCTGTATAGACGCTTTGGAAATCGTGGCGACTTTGGTTTTATTCGGCACGCCGGAGCCGGATTCGATATTGCATTCTTTTTTGATCAATACCGCCGCCGGGGGAGTTTTCGTGATAAACGAGAACGAACGATCCGCGTAAATCGTGATGACTACGGGGATAATCATGCCCACGTCGCCCTTTGTACGTTCGTTAAACTCTTTCGTGAAAGCGGCGATATTCACGCCGTGCTGGCCCAGAGCGGGGCCGACCGGCGGCGCGGGCGTCGCTTTGCCGCCGGGGATTTGTAATTTTACATAACCAGTGATTTTTTGCGCCATAATAACAGGCCTCCCGCTGTCAGGCCGTATATTATAAATTTTATTATAATCATACAGCCGCGTATATTTTTATTTTATATTATCAATCAATCGCCGTACATCCCAAAAAATATAAATATTAAATTAAATATTAAAATTTATTAAATTTAATAAATCAGGATGATACGCGCTCCACTTGATCCAGTTCCAAATCAATGGAAGTTTCCCGTCCGAACATGGAAACCAACACGCCAACCCGGTTTTTATCCGGTTCGACGGATTCCACAATGCCGGAAAAGCCCAAGAAAGGCCCGTCCGTAATACGAACCATGTCGCCCTCTTGATACGATACGACCACTTCATGACCTTCCATGCCCCAACTCTGGACTTCCTCGTCCGTCAACGGGATCGGATTGTTCGCGGAACCGACGAAACCCGTCACGCCGCGGATATTGCGCACTAAATGCCATGTGTCGTCCGTAAGAACCATTTTGACCAGAACATAACCCGGAAATGTCTTTCGCTCGACTTCACGGGTCTCGCCCGTCTCCGACACTTCCGTGATTTTGTCCATGGGGATTTCAATCCGAAGAATCATGTCCTCCAGATGCCGTCCGGCGACGAATTTCTCAATATTGCTTTTCACCGCGTTTTCATAGCCGGAATAGGTATGCACGACATACCATTTCGCGTCCTGTATCGCCATATCCCGCGCCTCAACTGCCGAAAATCGTCAGAATCATGCGGACGACGTTCGTCGCGGCGAAGTCAAACACCCAGATACAGGCGCCTACCGCGAATGAGCATAATAAAACCGTTCCGGTATTTTTCATCACGGTTTCGCGGTTCGGCCATACGACTTTTTTTAACTCGGCTTTCGTCTCGCGGAACCACGAGCCGCCGGTCTTTTTATTTTTATCTTTCTCTTTTTTGGACTTGACTTTCTTTTCCTCTTTTTTATCCTCCGCCATGCTTGTAAACACGCCCTTTCTATCAGATTGCCCGCCAACATATTTCAATCATATATCGGCGACGGGGAAAATTTTTTACTTGGTCTCCGTGTGGGTCGTGTGTTTCTTGCAGAAGGGGCAATACTTGTGCATGGAGAGTTTGTCGGGATCGTTTTTCTTGTTCTTCATCGTGTTGTAATTGCGCTGTTTGCACTCATCACAGCGCAGCGTGACTTTCACGCGCATATTCGGCGCCTCCTTTAAATAATAAATTGCCTCCCTGTTTGGAAAGGGCATGAAAAAAAGCCCTTTTACAGGTAAAAATTAATATAACATAAATCCCGCTTCCGCGTCAAGAGCGTTTTTTAAATTTTTTATCATGAAAATAAAAATTAAAAATAAAAAAATCCGCGAAAAAGCGGAACGCGGCCCCCAACATCGAAAGGAGTGAAACTCCAACGGGGCCGCGTTCCGATTCTATAGCCGGACGGCTTATTCTGTTTTACGCTTATTCGCTTATTTTACGCGTTTTTCACGCCGTCCGGCGCGTCACGGACGGGTTTCCCATGCCCTATCCGAGGGACGCCTACGATTACTCT
>CAJOFP010000308.1 GCA_905233795.1 uncultured Oscillibacter sp.
TTATTCAATCCCCAGTTCTTTCGACATGTCATTTAAATTAATCGTCAAAATTTTACTAATCCCCTGTTCCTGCATCGTGACGCCGTATAACACGTCCGCTTCTTCCATTGTCCCGCGCCTGTGCGTAATCACGATAAATTGCGTGTGATCCGTTAAATTCCGCATATATCTCGCGTAGCGCGTGACATTCACGTCATCCAGCGCCGCTTCTATCTCGTCCATCACGACAAACGGCGTCGGATGTACTTTTAAAATCGAAAAATACAGCGCAATCGCCACAAACGCCTTTTCACCGCCCGATAACAGCGAAATCGTCTTTAACGTCTTGCCCGGCGGCTGGGCTTTAATCTCAATCCCGCAGTTTAATATATCATTTTCATCTTCCAGTTCCAGACGCGCCGTCCCGCCGCCGAATAATTCCACAAACGTCGTCTGGAAACTCTCTGATAATAATTTAAACTGCCTGTCAAAAATCACAGTCATCTGCCCCGTGATTTCCTGAATAATCCCCTCTAATTCGACTTTCGCCTTTTCTATATCATCCCGTTGACCGGTTAAATAGCTATATCTTGTATTTACTTCGTCAAATTCCTCAATCGCGCCCATATTGACCGCGCCTAATTTGCCGATTTCACGCTTTAATTCCCCAATCCGGCGGCTCGCTTTATTTATATTTTCTATCTCAATTCTTTGCTCCAACGCCGCCGAATGCGTCAACTCATAATTTTCCCATAATTTATCTAAAATCTGCTTTTTCTCCAACGCCGCCGCGTTCAATTTCTGCTCCAGACGCGCCGCCAGTCTTTCAAGATTTAATAATTTTTCGTTTATATCCTGACTTTCTTTATTTTTCGCCGTCCGGTTCGCTTCGATCTCCAATTTCTCATGAATCAAAATATCTAAATTTCGCTGATATAATTTTTCCTGTTCTTTTAATTTATTCATTTCATCCTGACGCGTTTTTATTTTCTCTTCCGCGTCCCGGATATTCTCATGATACAATAAAAGCGCGTTTTCTTTCTGTTCCTGTCCGCCGGACAATTCCCGCGATAATTTACGCAAATCCTCCGCCCGACGCGTCGCCGCTTCCCGTTCGGCGTTCAATCCCGCCAGACTTTCACGCTCCGACGAAATCAATTCCGATAATTTATTTAAATTTTCACGCAATTCCGTCTGTCCGGACAAGACTTCTTCCGCCCGCAAACCGCAAGACGCCGCTTCTGATTTTCTTTTATCTATAATTTCCTGATATTCCGCCAATTTATTTTTATTTTCCGCTTCACGTTCTAATAAATTATCCAACTCATCCGACAGTTTTTGCACGTTTTCACGCAATGACGGCAAAATATTTTCATAATGCTTGCGCGTCTCCTCCATACGCAACGCCTGATTTTCCAATCCGCGCCGCGTCTCTTCCGCCGTCTCCAGCTCATAACGCGCCGCCGCCAAATCCCGCGCCGCCTGTTCTTCCAAAATACCGGCCTCGTCCAAATCATGACGCAAAATTACAGCCTGTTCGCGCAATTTATCCAATTCCGCCTTGCGACTTAAAACGCCGGTCCCTCTTGAAACCGATCCGCCCGTCATGGCGCCGCCGCGATTAATCACTTGCCCATCCAGCGTAACAATACGAAACGCGTTTTGATATTTCCGCGCTATCGCAATGCCCTGATCTAAATTCTCTACAATTACCGTCCGACCCAGCAAATTATAAAATATATTTTTATATTTCTCGTCAAATTTTATCAAGCGCGACGCCAAGCCGACAAAACCAATTTCACGTTCTGAAATTAATCTTAATTCATCGCCCCGGATAGCCGTCAACGGCAGAAACGTCGCCCGGCCCGCGTCCTGACGCTTTAAAAACTCAATCGCGTTGCGGGCGTCCTCTTCTCTGTCCACCACGATATTTTGCAGCGCCGCGCCCAGCGCGATTTCAATCGCCAAGGCATATTTCGCGTCCGTTTTCATCAATTCCGCGACGGGTCCATGAATCCCTGATATTCTATTTCCCGCCCGCATGACCGCCCGGACAGCGCGGGAAAATCCCTCATAATCCCGCTCCATATCCGATAATAATTTAATTCTATTCTCCGCCGCCGCCGTATCCATCGCCAGTTTCACGCGCCGATCCGTCGCCGCCGCCGATTTTTTCTCTCGATCCGCGATTCGTAATTTATGCCCCGATATTTTATTTATCGCGCTTTTGATCTCATTCCGCGTGGATAACAACGCCTTTTGATTCTCGTCCGCTTCCTGTTCCGTTGATTTTAACTGCTCGGAAATTTTGTCTTTTTCAGACAAGACAATTAAACGGCGTCCGTCAATCTGTTCATTTTCCGCCGCGACGCCCGCCGCCTTAGATTGATAAAAAGCGCTTTCAGACAGCGCGTCGGCTTCCTGTTTTCTCAGCGCGTCCAATTCCGATTGACGCCCGCCGGCTTTTTGCGTCATTTCC
>CAJOFP010000309.1:0-847 GCA_905233795.1 uncultured Oscillibacter sp.
GCGAAAAACGCCGGATTTCGCGTAGCGGGCGTATATGACGCGGAATGGGACGCGGAACAGGACGAAATCCGGGGTCTGTCTGATTATTATATCCGGTCGTTTGAGGATTTTTATCAGGAGTTTAAGCGAGATTGATAGATTAATAAGATTAAAATAAGTTTTATAAATAGGCAAAATATAAATAAAAATATAAATAAAATCGGGAGGGATGATTTATGACGCTGACAATTCCCTGCCTGCTGGGGTTGGAAGGTCTTGTGGAGGATGAACTGCGGCGGCTGGATGTAAGGGATATAAAGGCCGAAAACGGACAGGTGCATTGTACCGGGTCTTTATTGGATATAGCGCGTATTAATTTAAATCTGCGTTGCGGGGCGCGTGTGCTGTTAGAGCTTGGAAGATTTCAGGCGACGGAATTTGAGGCTTTATTTCAGGGCGTATTATCGCTTCCGTGGGAAAAATATATCCCGAAAGACGGGGAATTTCCCGTGAAAGGCTATTCGCTGTCGTCGAAATTACAGTCGGTTCCGTCATGCCAATCGATTATAAAAAAAGCCGTGGCGACGCGGCTGGGACGCGTATATGACTGTGAAACGCTTCCTGAGACAGGGGCGAGATTTCAGATTAGATTTTCGATTATAAAAGATATGGCGGCTTTATATCTGGATACGTCCGGGGAGGGGTTATATAAACGCGGCTATCGGGCGCGTAATTCCGGCGCGCCTTTGAGAGAAACGCTGGCCGCCGCGCTCGTGACGCTGGCCCGCTATCGCGGACAGGATCCGTTCTGCGATCCGTTCTGCGGGTCCGGGACTATTCCCATTGAGGCGGCTTTGATCGCCAAAAA
>CAJOFP010000309.1:990-3434 GCA_905233795.1 uncultured Oscillibacter sp.
GGATGACTGCGTGATATTTCAGGTCGCGGACGCCGTGAAATTTAATCGAACCAGCGAATATGGACAGCTTGTCACAAATCCGCCGTATGGGGAACGCATGATGGAAAAAGAGGACGCGGAGGCGTTATATCGGGCGTTCGGCAAGACGACGGAGGAATTGCCGGGGAAATGGCGTCTCGTGATTCTCTCGTCCCATACGGAATTTGAACGCTGTTTCGGGCGTCCGGCGAAGAAAAAGCGTAAATTATATAACGGCATGATTAAATGCGACGCGTTTTTATACGGCATATAATATTATAAATTATTTTATAAATTATTATTTTTATAATATTTAAAATTTTAAATTTTCAAGATTTTTATATGATAACGGCTGAACATGTCTGGAAATATTATCACAATCGCGTAATATTACGGGATATATCGCTTGAGATTCAAAACGGGGCGGCGTTGTGTCTGACGGCGCCGTCCGGTTCGGGCAAAACGACGCTGTTTAGAATTTTATGCGGACTGGAACGCCCGGACCGGGGAAAAATAAAAATTACGCCGTCGCGTCCGCGCTGGAGCGTGGTCTTTCAGGAAGATAGATTATTGGATTCTCTCGACGCGGAAAAAAATTTAAAATTCGCGCTGGGCGGCGATTATGACGCGGAAAAAAGCGCGGAATTATTAAACGCGCTGGGATTGTCGGATATAAAAATAAAAAAAGCGCGGGAATATTCCGGCGGAATGCGTCGGCGTCTGGCGTTGGCGCGGGCTTTATTATCGCCGTCGGATATACTCGCGCTGGATGAGCCGTTCACGGGATTGGATATGGCAAGCCGCCGCGATTGTCTAAACGCGATTCGCCGTTATCGTGATAACAGGACGCTGATTTTAATTTCACATGATAAACAAGACGCCGCCGCGCTGGACGCCGATTTGTTTAATATCCCGATTAATCCGTCATAGCGTTTTATTTGTCCTTTTGTCATAATCAGGGGGCGGAGAAAATGAAAGTAGTATATCCGACAATATTTACGCCGTTGGCGGAGGGCGGTTATATGGCTTACGCGCCGGATTTGGAAATTAACACGCAGGGCGAGGATTTGGCGGAAGCGATTTCTATGGCGCGGGACGCGATCAGTTTCATATGCGTAGATCGTCAGGACGACGGAAAACCGCTCCCGGAACCGTCTATGAGCGTCGCACACAGTCAGAATGAGATTGTCTCATGGGTGGACGCGGATTTGACCGCGTATCGCGCCGCGCTCAGTCAGAATCAGTCTGTCCGGGTATAAAAAAGCGAAAAATAAAAAAGGCAAGAGATAAAATAAATAAATATTTTTATAAATTTTCAATGAAATTTAAATTCGATTTTATGCTTGCGCTTATAAAATTATAATTATATAATCATGATTATAAAATTATGAACAGGAAAGGGGCCGTGATTTCGCATGAACGATCTGGAACAGTCGGGTATAAACGGCGCCACTCGCTTGGAAAATTCGGAAAATTCGGAAAATCCCGTGCCGCTTGATTATGACGGAATGCGCGTGGACGTGTACGACGATGAAAGCCGCCTGTTATTTGACGCGAATTTAAAAGTAATCGCGCCCAATCTGGTGGCATTGGAACGGCTGTCTGATATATCGTCCGAAATCACGGATAATATAGCGATTTATATCCGGGGATTTCAATCCGCGCAAAATATCGGCGTCCGTATGCGCGGATTTCTCAAACGTCTCGCGCCGACACAGGATCGGGACTGGATTATCCGGGATTTTCAAATCATCGGCGAGGATCGGGGGCGTGTGTTCAGCCGGACGCCGCTCCGGGCGGACGCGTGGATCTCCCCGGATTTGGATTTAGAATTAAAATCATGGCGGGAATGTATCGTAATAAACGCCAGCGCGGGAGGGGCGCGCGTTCAAATTAATCAGCCGTTAGAATACGGCTCCCGCGTTTATATAAAATTCCGTTTGCGGCGCGGCAAAGAACAGCCGCCGTTGGCGTGTTTCGTCCATCAGGGCTCGGAACGCGATAAAATTTATGAATACGGCTGTGAATTTATAGACATTACGCCGGAAGTCGAAAGCGTTATCGCCAAGACTTTAATAGAACTGCAGCTCATGGATTGATATTAATATTTCATTTTAATATTTTAATAAAAAACGCCCGCGAGCCAGCGTGTAAAAAGCCGATTCGCGGGTATTTTTTATATTTTTTATAATAAAATAAAAATTATAAATTTTATTCAAGCGCGAAATCCTCCGGTTTGAGATTGCGCGTCCGGATAGACAAGCCGGCGGGCGTGCTCCCGGGTGGCGGCGAAGAAATCCGCCCCTTCCGTGGGAAGCCCGTATTCCTCAAACCCGGCTGTGGTGCTGAATTCCCGGTAGCGGCCCGTTTCCGGGTCCACCACATAGACGCAGAGGTAGTCGCCGCTGAGGGCATTGAGGCGCGTA
>CAJOFP010000310.1 GCA_905233795.1 uncultured Oscillibacter sp.
ATTGAAATCAACGGCGGCAATATTCAAGTCAGCGTCGGGCAGGGCGACACGGATTGTATCGACTCGAACGGCGATTTGATAATTACAGGCGGCGTGATTGACGTGAAAGGTCCTTCGGGATTTGATATTGACGGACAAATCACGTTTACGGGCGGAACGGTGACGATTAACGGCGAACAGGTTGACACAATCCCCACCCAGATGATGGGCGGACGCGGCGGACGCGGCGGCATGATGGGCGGCGGCGCGTTCGGCGGAACTCCGGGACAAAACGCCGGACAAAATCCGAATTTCGGCGGTACTCCGGGGCAACATCCGAATTTTGGCGGACGCGGCGGCATGATGGGCGGAACTCCCGGACAGAATCCGGGACGCCCGTATAAAGACGATGATTTTGACGACGATGATGATTTTGACGACGATGACGATGATGATATAGACAATTCCCGTGACTTGCGTATGAAAAAAGGCGGGAAAATCCGCGGCGCGAGACCGGGTAAGAATCCCGACGCGGTCACAAGCCCCACGACGACGGTCGCCAATATTTAAGCCGATATTGAATTGATAACAAGTCCCCCCTCTCTTTTCAGGGGGGATTTTTTATTTTATTCTCCCGTTCGCGTAATCGCGTAAAATGATAAAAATCATATTTATGTCTGTTCCGGCATATAAAAAATATATAAATATTATTATAAAAATAATATAACTGACGGAAGCGGAAAAGGGGCGTGTAAAATTGAGAAAACGCGGGCGGATGGGATATATATTCATATTCGCGCTGATTTTTATCATATTTTTCGGACGGCGCGTTTATAATCGTTTAAATAATTTAAATTTCAATCTCCCGGATTTGACGGATTTTTCCGAAATCGGCGATATAAATAAAAATAATAGTAATAAAAATAATAATCAGGATTTCCCCACGGTATTGGGACAGGCGTCACAAATCCCGGAAGATGAGTGGATTTTAAGCGTGGACGGGCGAAAAGTCCCGGCGTGGCGGTATTGTTATTGGCTGGCCCGCGTCTGTGACAGACTGCGCGAAAAATACGGGGACGGCGCAGTCAGCGCGGATAACGGCGATCAGGCGATAAACGCGGCGAATGATTTAAACTGGGATTTGATCATGGACGACGGGCGGAGCCTGAACGAGTACGCCAAAGAACAGGCGTTAATGGATACGGCCATATACAGCGTGATTGAGAATCTTGCGCGGGAATACGGGCTGGATTTATCGGACGATGATATGAAAATATTGGAAAATCAATGGGCGGAACGGTGTGAAATTCACGGCGGCGAAAGCGCGTATTTGCGGGAGCTGTCGCAATACGGTTTAAATCACGCGAGATGGAATGACCTGTGCCGCGTGGGATTGTTTTATTACAAACTGCGCGATTTGATACAGGCCGGGAATTATAATCAAGATATAAATCAAGATATAAATCAAGATATAAATCAGGATATAAATCAGGATATAAGCGCGGAATTAGTGAAAATAAGCCGCGAATTTGAGAAAGATTTGAATTATACGCGTGTCAACCGGATTTTGGCGTCAACGGCGTATCGGGATCGGAACGCGGCGAGAAGTCAGGCGGAATCGTTTTTCTCACAGTTAAACGGCGCGGCGGATCAAATCGCGTTATTTGAATCTCTTACCGAAAGCGGCGACGATCATATAGGCCCCCGCGACGCCAATGACGCGAGTTTAAATTTAAAATTACAGCAAATCGCAAAGACTTTACAGGTCGGACAGGTTTCCGGCATTCTGGAAACGGATGAGGGATTCTCTATTTTAATCCGTCTGCCGCCTGAAAAATCGCTTTTATATAACGCGTGGCTGGATCGGGATTTGCAAAACCGCGCCGAAAACGCCGAGATTTTACTGTCCGAAAGCTGGGAGAATTTAAACGCGGCGGATTTTGATCATACGCTCTTGAAAAATAGAAAATAAATCCCACGGCGACAGGAAATCCCCCCGGCGCGGCATAAGCCGTGACAGGGGGATTTTTTTATTTTTTTTATTTTACGCCACGGATAAAACTTTATAATCCTGATCCTCCACGGCTTTTTTCAGCGCGTCATTTTCCACCGGCGCTTTTAAATTTACAATCGCCGTGCCGTCCTGATGGCTGACCGCCGCGCTCTCCACGCCGTCCAGTCCCTCCAACGCCTTTTTCACCCGCGCTTCGCAATGCGCGCACATCATACCCTCAATTTTCATTACTTTCTTGTCCATGTTTATTTCCTCCTGATTTTTGATATTATTATTTAAATTTTCTAAAACTCTCAAATCCTGATTTTGCGAATTTTCTTGATTATTATTATTATTTAAATTTTCCGGCTTTTTTATTCCCGCCGGACGGTCTTTCGACGCGTTATAAATATCAATCAAATTTAACCGCAACGCGTTCGACACTACGCAGAAACTGCTCAAACTCATCG
>CAJOFP010000311.1 GCA_905233795.1 uncultured Oscillibacter sp.
TGAACGGGAGCGAAACGGCGGTCGCGTAAATAAAATACGGCTGACCTACCAGCCATACGGGGAGAATGGAGACTAAAATGAAAAGAAATCTTTATATCGCTTACGGAAGTAATCTGAATATTACGCAAATGCTCCGGCGTTGCCCGGACGCCGTCAAAATCGGCGCGTCGGCGCTTGAGAATTATAAGCTGGCGTTTCGCGGTAACAGCCGGTCCGGTGTGCTGAACATCGAACCCGCCGACGGCGAACGCGTCCCCGTGGGAATCTGGGGAATCAGCGCGGCGGACGAGGAGAATCTGGACGTGTACGAAGGCTGTCCGACATTGTACGAAAAGAAGATGTTTAAATTGCCGGTCAACGGCAAAACGATGTCGGCGATGGCGTATGTCATGAAGCCCGGACGCCGGATCGCCGTACCGTCCGATTATTATTTTCAAATCGTGTCTCGCGGTTATCTGGATTTCGGCTTTGATTCCGCGCCGTTGCTGACCGCTCTCGAAGAGGCGCGGCATGAATTTGACGCGGATGTCCAAGATACAGCCGCCGCGAAAAGGGTTGTGGACGCTTTCGCCGAACGCCAGAGAAACGGGATGAGTTACTGTCCCCGTTGCGGACGCGACGCCGTCAAACAGCGTTTAATCACAAACGCGCTCAGCCGTTACGCGAATTTGTACATTTGCGACGCCTGCGGGACGGATGAGGCGGTCCGCGATTTTACCGGCGATCCCCTGCCGCTCAGGGAATGGGCGATAGCGAAAAAAGCGAATCGAAAAAAATAATAAATAATAAATAAAAAATAAATAACCCGCCCCGGAGGTCACGAGGGCGAAAGGAGTTTGATTTAAAATGTTGGTATATGACAACGCGTCGTTCGAGGCGCGGCGGTATGACGCGGACGGACCGTTCGTGATTCAAATCGTTGCCAAAGGTTCTGTTTTGGACACGGAATTTGCGAAATATAACGAGTATTTTCATGTGGAAACGGTCACAATCCGCGTGAATCAAGCCGTTTTACAGGCGTGGGATAAGGCGCAATACCCGGATGATCCCCCGGAATATGATTATCACGGTTTGCCTTTGGATGAATATAATCGGCTGCGCGACTGGCGGGAAAACGAGTATAAGCGCCGGAAAGCTGAACGGGAGAAGCGGCAAAAAGAGTTTGACAAACGGATTCAGGCCGAACTCGGCATTGATACCACGCGGGAGAGTTACGCAATCAGTCAGATTGTCTCGGAGTTCTTCACGATTGTCACCATGCGGAAATTGGATAAAATTCCGTAAGTCAGATTTAAGAATCCCAGACGTTTGGGAAAGCGGCGCGACAGGCAAATAAAAAAAATCCCCTGAGCGGGTTTGAATCCGTTCAGGGGACTTTTTTATTTTAATTTATTTATTTTATATTTTTAATATTTTAATCCGCGTGAATTTCCGACAGTTCGGCGGGAACCGTCAGAACCGCGTTGTTGATTTCATAGACAGCCGCCTCAATCGCGGTGCGGACGGATTCCTCGTCCAGTTCAAAGCCTCTGCTTTGAAGATAATTTTTGACATACGGGAGCTTTATATCCGGTCCGCATCCGGCGCCGTAAAGCTGTTCCGCCGCCTCGACGCCGATTTTCGCCTGCCGGTACAGCTTTTCAACACGTTCCCGACCTTTCTTTTCCTGTAACCACGGAATCAGACAGCGCGTGATAAGCCCCGCGCATACGGCGATTGCCAGTTCAACAAAAGGCGTCAAATTGATTGTCATTTTTCATTCATCCTTTCAAAAAATCGTGTTTTTCCTGCCGTTCGTCGTATACTTTGCCAATATGCGCTATCGCGTGAACGGCGCGGTTATTCTTATATCCCGGATGTTTCGCGCAGTATTTTTCGTATTCGTCGATTACGCTCAGAATCTCCGTAAAATCCTCTTTCGTGTGCGGAATGTCACGCAGAAGCTGATTGTTAAAAGTCAGAATCTTGCGCCGCCACTCGTCCGCCGCTCGTTCATTGTCCAGCCGGATGTACTCGTCAAAGCGTTCCCGAAGCTCTTTCATTTCCTCTTTCAGCGCGGCAATATCCGCCATTTGTTCGGCGTTGAATTTACCGCCGATCCAGCGGCGTATGGAATCCCAAGGATTAATCTGAATTTTGGATACCTGTAAAAAAGAAAGCGCGGCGAAAATAACCGCGCCCGCCGTGACCGTTCCGCCCGCGTTCAAAAGCAGATTCTTGATAATCTCAATCAGTATTTCCAAATTCACACCTCCAGCGTATAATCCAGCGAAATCCAACCGTTTGACACGCGTCCCCACGCCGACGCGCCCGAACCCTCGCGGACTTCATCCACCGTGACAATCGCGCCGTACATCAGACCGTCCAGCCGCCGAGAATTTTTATCGGGCTTTTCGCGTATGTTCAGCGCGGACGCCGTAATCATGACGCGATACGTTCCTTCGACAGTTTCAACCGCCGCGTATCGCCGTTGCCCCATTTCCCGTCCAAAACTTCCTGAGCGATTAACACAAACGGCTTTTTGTCTCCGCGTAAAATCGCTTTGATTCGTTCTTTAAAATTTATCCACTCGGCGTTGTTCGCGCCTATCATCTGCTTTGGGCATTCTTTACGCGTAATGTCCCAGTGGCGCAAAACGCACTTGTCAACATCGTCCGCTCCGATTCCCACCAACGCGCACAGATACGCGAACAAATGCGCGGCGTTCTCTTTTGTTTTTTCGGATATTTTTTTCATCCCGGACGTACACATTTCCACGGCGATACTGTTATTATTCCGGCATTTATCGTGATAATATTTTTTGGCGCCGCCGCAATGCCAAGCCCGATCTCTTAATCGCACGGACTGATAAATATTGGCGTCATCCACAAAGAAATGCGCGGACGCGCCCCGGCTTCCGGCTTTAAAATACGCGGCGTTGGCCCGCGCCGTGTCTTTCGCGTTGCCGGTATAATGCGCGACCAGATAGTTAATCTCGCGGCTTGTCCGGGATGTGTAATTCTTTCCGTTGCACGGGAACGCGGAATTGATTGCGATTCCGTTGACGCTCTCCGTCAGAAATCCGGTCGTAATGATTGCGCCCATAAAAAATCCCCCTTTCTTAATTACGATTCCATTCGCGTATCCGGTCAAGACGGATAATCATTGATTTCGATTATTGAGCGCGGTCTGGATTTCCTCCAAATCATAAATCGTTAAAAAGCCCTTGTCATGCCAACCCGCCGCGTTCAAAATAATTTGATAATCCGCCATATGCCTTGGGATTTTGCGGATTTCAGACATAAATAACTTTTTAATATAGTCTCGCATAGAGAAATCCATATCGATCTTCTCCGTTTATTTTGTTTCCGTGAACTCAAACATCACGCTTTTCGTTCGCTTTAACGCCGCCTTGTGCCAGTTTCGGACGGTTCGCTCCGTGACGTCATACCCCTGTTTCGCCAATTCTAATTGAATGCCCGGCCACGACAAATCCTCTCGATAACGCAACCGCAATAGCGCCGCGTCACGCGCCCCGAAAACAACGGAAGAACCGGCGATTTTTCGCAGGAGATCGTCCGCCGCGCATTCGGCGGCCACAAGATCGCTCTGGCAATCCCGAATCCGCCCGTCCAAATCCGAAAGCCCTATCATAGAGCCGTCGCCCCGGCTACGCGTCCCGGACACCCGGTCGGCGCCGTATCGCGCCGTCATACGTTCACAACGTGACAAACACTCGAAACGCCGCTCCAACAAATCGCGCATAGACTGACGCAACTCAGCCGGACGCCGCAGAATGTTTATTGCGCTTGACGCATTTTTTCTTTCCATGCCTGATAATCCTCCCCCGCCGCCGCCAGCGTCTGAAATTCCTGACGGCGTTCATCCAGCGGCGGAAGCTCTTCACAGTATTTGCGGATGCCAAGGCGTATCAGATTGCGATAAATCGTATCTCGGTTCAATCCCAGAAAAGCCGCCAGTTCTTTTATTTGATACCCCTCCTGAATACGATCCGCGACCCAGAACCATTGCCGCTCCGATAAAAGGGAATTCGCCATTTCA
>CAJOFP010000312.1 GCA_905233795.1 uncultured Oscillibacter sp.
AAAACATGATAAATAAAATCAATACGCCCAGAACAAACGCCAAATGACGTTGATTTAAATAGACGTTTAAATTCCAGAGGCCCCAATTTTCATTCGGCGTATAGCCGATAAACGAACCTTGCCGGAGTATATTTCTAAGCGTTTCGCCCTTTGGAAGTTCCGCCAGATAAATCCAGAAACTTGGCGAGGAGCGAAACAGGAAGAAAAACACAGCCAATCCGCCGGCGATTTTCCGCCCGGAGAGCTTGACCCCAAAAGCGTATAATAAACTCAGCGTGCATAAAAATCCCAATATCGTCGGCAGATTGAACGCGACATCCAGACGCAGACCCAAATATTCCAGATTTCCGCACAGGAACATATATAAAAAATGATACTTGACATCTTCCCCGGCGAAAGGCGTGTAACACGTCGGGAAATTAATCCCACGCGAGAAAGAACGTATCATAGATACATGCGGCGTGAAATCGCTGTTCACAGAATAACCGGTATATAAAACGCCGTCCCGGACATGAAAAACCCATGTCATGAAAAATGCAATTAACGCCGCCGTTAATAAAATCAATATCCATTCCGGGCATGTAATCCGGGAAAAATATTTTTTATATTTTAAATTATATTTTAAATCAAAAAAATTTTCCTGTCTGGATTTTCGCGTAAAAATGATAGTAAGAATTAAAAAAATCGACATAGCCGCCGCGTTGGCGGGAAGTAAAGGCTGATTGTAATTTTGAAAACACAAGGCGAGAATATAAACCAGCCACGTCAGCGGCAGAACGCCGAAATATAACCATGCCGGAAATAATATAAAATACGGACTGAGAGAAATTAAATTTTTATGAAAATCCTGTTCCGCGAACTGATCCAGACGCGGAAAAAATACCCGGCAGAAAGCGTATCCGAACGCGACGGACAGGCATAAATATAAAACAGCCGCCATAAATTTTATCCCCCCAGATAGGCTTTTTTAATCTCCGGGCTTTCCAACAAATCCTGACCCGCGCCTGACGCCGATATTTTCCCGGTTTCCAGTACATAGCCCCGATCCGCGATAGATAACGCCGCCTGCGCGTTCTGTTCGACTAATAAAATCGTCGCGCCGTCCTTATGCAGATTCCTGATAATCTCAAAAATCTGTTCACTTTTGGACGGCTCATCAAAGCCCGTCCCATCGCTAACATTTGTTGTTCACCGCCTGAAAGCGTCCCGGCGATCTGTCCGCTTCGCTCTTCCAATCTTGGAAAATAGCGGTAAACCGTCTCAAAATCCTGACTGAAATCCCCGCCTTTTCTCGTAAACGCGCCCATTTCCAGATTTTCCCGGACTGTCATTCGGGTAAAAATCCGGCGTCCCTCCGGGACTAACGCCAATCCCCGCGCCACGATTTTATGACTGGGGATTTTGCTGATTGTCTCGCCCTGAAAAATCACAGACCCGGTCCGACTGCGTAACAATCCCGAAATCGTATTCAATACCGTCGATTTTCCCGCGCCGTTCGCGCCGATCAGCGTCACGATTTCGCCCGCCCGGACTTCAAACGAAATATCTTTCACGGCGTGAATACTGCCGTAATATACATTTAAATTTTCGGCTTTTAAAATCAATTCGCCCTGTTCCGCCAATCTGATCGCCTCTTTTATTATTTTAATTATTATATTATATTTATTTATAATTTTATTAATTTTTATTTTTTCTTGCCCAGATACGCCTCAATCACAGCCGGATTGGATTGAATTTCGTCCGGCGTCCCTTTGGCGATAATCTTGCCGAAATTTAAAACGCAAATCCCCTCGCAGATATTCATGACAAGATTCATATCATGTTCAATTAATAAAATCGCTATTTGCAGCGTATCCCGGACTTTACGAATATTTTCCATTAATTCCGCCGTCTCTGACGGATTCATCCCCGCCGCCGGTTCGTCCAGTAATAACAAACTCGGATCCGTGGCCAGCGCCCGGACGATTTCAAGACGCCTTTGGGCTCCATACGGCAACGCTCCCGCCGGAAATCGCGCCATGCCCTGCATCGAAAACAAAGATAACAAATCCAACGCCCGTTCATGCGCGGCTTTTTCCTCCCGCCAATACCCCGGCAGTCTGAATATGCCCGACCACATGTTATATTTTATTTTCGCGTCCATCGCTACTTTTACATTATCTTCCACAGTCAGATTATGAAACAATCTGATATTTTGAAACGTCCGGGCGATTCCGGCGCGATTGACTTTCATCGCGTTCATATCATGCGTGTCTTGCCCGTCCAATAAAATAGTCCCTGTCGTCGGCTGATAGACTTTTGTCAATAAATTAAATACCGTCGTTTTTCCCGCGCCGTTCGGACCGATTAATCCCGCGATTTCCGTCCGACCGATTACAATATTAAAATCCTCCACGGCTTTCAATCCGCCGAATGAAATTCCCAGATTCACACATTCTAAAATCGGCTTTTTATCAATATCGCGTTCCGGGATCATGCCTTTCGACGGGACGGGGACTAATTTTACTTTTTTATCCTGATTTTTATTATTATTATTATTATTATTATTTTTATTCTCATCCGCCATATTTACACCCCCGTCTCTTGATTCAAACCCGCGTCTTTATCGTTAATATTCATATTATTATTTTTATTATTATCTATATTCCGAAATCTTTCCGAGAAATTCCGCACCGCCGGATGATTCGTGACTAACATCATGAGAATTAATACCAGCGCGTATACCAGCATTCTATAATCGGCGAATTGCCGTAACGCCTCCGGCAGAATCGTCAGCGCGGCGGCGGCTATAATCGACCCCAGCATATTACCCAGTCCGCCCAGCACGACAAAGACTAAAACTAAAATCGACGTGTTAAAATCAAATTTATTCGCCACAATCGTTGAGTAATTCATAGCGAACAACGCGCCCGACGCCCCCGCCAACGCCGCCGAAGTCACAAACGCCATCATTTTATATTTCGTCACATGTACGCCGACGCTTTCCGCCGCTACCCGATTGTCACGAATCGCCATAATAGCGCGTCCGGCGCGGCTGTTTACAAGATTAAATATAATTAACAGCGTAATCATGATTAAAATAAATCCGGCTGTAAAATTTGAGATTTTTTGAATCCCGCCGATTCCCATCGGCCCTTGTATAATTCTTTTGCCCGTGAAATCCGCGCCGGGCCCCTCAAACAAGCCGATTTTTAAACCGCGATTGTCCACACTGACATATAAATTATTTAATACGGCTTTGATAATTTCGCCGAAAGCCAGCGTCACGATTGCCAGATAATCGCCGTTTAATCTTAATACCGGAATGCCGATTAAAAATCCGGCGAACGCGGCGAATATCGCGGCGATTATTAAACTAATCGCCAATCTCACCGGCGCGACGGGAATCAAATCCTGTAACGCGATAGCCG
>CAJOFP010000313.1 GCA_905233795.1 uncultured Oscillibacter sp.
GGGAATTTTATTTACACGGACGGAAAAGGCGTGACAAGATTTTCACCGCTCGCCGACTGGACGCATGAGGATATTCTGGCGTTTATTCATTATCACAAACTGCCCCTGCCGCCGATTTACGGTTGGTCAAACGGCTATCGTTGCGGGACGCACCCGTGGCCGGCGCGTCAGTGGACGGGCAATGAGGAAAACGGCTGGCGGGAAATTTATGAGATAGACCCGCGCATTGTCGCCGACGCCGCGGAATATCTTCCGGGCGCGAAAGCGTTTCTGAACGGAGGCGCGGCGGAGTGAAAATCGTGAAAATCCCGCTGTCGGATTTAAAAAAGCCGGATCGCAATGTCCGGCTGCACACGGACAAGCAATTAAACGAATTTGTCCGGAGCGTTGAGATGTTCGGACAGATCCGTCCGATTGTGACGGACGAAAATAATATTATTCTCGCGGGGAACGGCTTATACGAGGCGTTAAAGCGCATGGGTCGGGACAAAGCCGATGTTTTGAAAATCCCCAACCTGTCGGAGAATCAGAAGAAAAAACTTATGCTGGCCGACAATAAAATTTTCGGTCTGGGTATGGATGATCTGGAGTCTTTTGACGCGATTCTGGAAGATTTGAAAAACGATTTGGATATACCCGGCTTTGACGAGGATTTGTTGCGGAGCATGGTCGCCGACGCGAGCGAAATCACGGAACAGTTACGGGAATACGGAACGCTGGACGCGGATGAAATCGCGGAGCTTCACGCGGCGCGGGAACGAAAAGAGGCGTTGATTCAGGCGGCGCGTGAAAACGCGAATCAGCCGGATCATTCAAACGGCGGCGGGAACGCGGAACCCGACGGCGCCGCGAATATCCGGGACGGCGCCGAAAACGACGGCGGTCATGATAACGCGGATAATGAGGGACGGGAAGTTATACGGCGTTCCGTGATTTGTCCCTATTGCGGGGGAACGGTATGGCTGTAAAATATCTGCGATCCGATATGGACGTTGTGACAGCCGCTAAAACGCGTATCCGCAACGCGTTCAAAAACGGCGTTCCCGTTTATATGTCGTTTTCAGGCGGCAAAGACAGCCTGTCTCTCGCGCAACTCACGCTTGATTTAATCCGACGCGGGGAAATTGACCCGTCGCTTCTGACCGCGCAATTCGTGGACGAGGAGGCGATTTTCCCCTGTATCGAACAGACCGTGAAAGACTGGCGGCGTAAATTTCTTTACGTCGGCGCGAAATTTGAATGGTTCTGCGTGGAAGTCAAGCATTTTAATTGTTTTAACGAACTGTCGGAAGAAGAGACTTTTGTCTGCTGGGACAAACGCAAGCGTGACGTTTGGGTGAGACAGCCGCCGCCGTTCGCAATCACGGAACATCCTTTGTTGCGACCCCGGATTGATAATTATCAAAGTTTCATGCCGCGTATCTGTATGGACGGCATCACGCTGACCGGCGTCCGCGCCAAAGAGTCCGTGCAGAGACTGGAATATATGGCGCGTATGAATCTCGGCGGCAAAGGGATTACCGGACGCCGTCAGATGTACCCGATTTACGACTGGTCCACAAATGACGTGTGGCTGTATCTGCGGGATGAGGGCGTGGAGATTCCCAAAATTTATTTTTATCTCTGGCAGAGCGGAACGCCGCGCAATCAGCTTCGGGTATCGCAGTTCTTTTCCGTTGATACGGCGAAAAGCCTTGTCAGGATGAATGAATATTATCCCGATCTGATGGAACGGATTATCCGGCGCGAACCGAACGCGTATTTGGCGGCGTTATACTGGGACAGCGAGATGTTCGGACGGCGCACACGCGCCCGACGTAAAACGGAGGGCGAGGACGCGGCGCCAAAAGATTATAAAGCCATGCTGATTCGGATATTCGCGGATATGCCGCGTTATTTTAACACGCCGCATAAAATGGCAGTCGCCCAAAAATACCGTCATTTCTTTATTCGTATGGGCGTGGTCGCCACGGATAAAGATTATCAGGATATGTACGACGGTCTTATGCGCGGCGATCCCAAATTTCGGTCTTTCCGGGCGTTATATAAAAAAATGTTTTCCGCTTACGCCATGAACGCCAAAAAGGCGCGGGGAGGCGGAAAGACATGAACGAAAATAAAAATAAATTAACGCTTCCTCTTTCGACGCTTCAATGGATTGAGCATGATTTATTAAAGCCGAATGATTATAACCCGAATAAAGTCAGTAAAGAAAATCTGAAATTACTCACGCAATCCATTCTGACAAACGGCTGGACGCTTCCGATTGTGGTCCGTCCCGATTTGACGATTATAGACGGCTTCCACCGCTGGACCGTCTCAGGAGAAGAGCCTTTGCGTTCCATGCTGGGCGGGAAAGTTCCGGTCGTAACGGTAACGCATCAGGACGCGACGAATACAGCAAAACGCATTTGCTGGAGCCGATGAAAGCGATTGTGCGGCGTCTGCTCAATCAGGGAAAAACCGTGGAGGAAATCGGGAAACAGCTGGGGATGAAACCGGAAGAAATTTTTCGCCTGTCCGATTTCTCCCGCGATGATTTTCTCGAAATGATGATTCGCGGACGCGACGAATACAGCAAAGCGACGATGTACACGACAATCTAAAAAATAGCGCGTGACGCCTTATCTCCGGCTATGTGTCGGCGTTTGTCGATTCGTCCATGTAAACACACATCCCGGAAAAAACGCGCTTAAATTGGCGTTGAGAGAGCGTTACAAATTGGAGAAATCGCAAAAATTTTGTAACGCCTCGACTGTTACAAAAAAATTGGTTTGTAACGCCTTTGTAACGCCCTTGTAACGCTTCTCAACCCGTTGCGCCGCAATAGGTTGAGAGTTCTTTTATACCCGTTTGTTACAATGTTACAGAGTTATATATAGAGTATTAAAATAGGAAAGACAGGAAAGATAGGACAATATAATATCTTTCCTATCTTTCCTAAATTACCTATTTTATATAATTATATATAAGCCTGTAAATTTGTAACAGGCAAGGACGCGGGGAGCGTTTTTGTCGGTTCGGCGGAACGAATACGAATCGGGGTGATTTGGAAGTCAAGGGGTGGGAGATATGCCGAGGGCGCGAAGTCCGAACAGAGCGCTTGCGTTGCGATTATGGTTGGAGAGCGGCGGAAAGCGCGAATTGAAAGACATCGCCGCGCAAATCGGCGTCTCCCCGGAACTGGTGCGCAAGTGGAAACATACGGATCGCTGGAACGCGGAATCGGAAAAAGTCACGTTACCAAATGACAACGAGAAAATAAACAGTAACGTGACCAAACGCGAGACCAAACGTAAACGGGGCGGACAGCCGGGAAATAAAAACGCCGTCGGCAATCCCGGAGGGGGCGCGCCTGTCGGCAATACGAACGCGCTGGTACACGGCGGCTATTCGCCGGTCTACTGGGACACGCTCACGGATGAGGAAAAAGCCCTGTTGAGCAATTCGGACAAAGACAGCGAGACGCTTTTATTGGAAGAAATTAATTTATTGTCTATCCGGGAACGGCGGATTATGCTGCGCATTCAAAAACTGACGGGACTGGACGAAAGAGCGAAAGGCGGAATGGGACAGGCGGTCGCGTCCGTTATCCGGTCCGAGGATAAACGGGAATTTGACGCGCCGGAAGACAAAGAGCTTTATGACATCCGCCAACGCGCCAAAATCGAAAGCGGCGATATTTTACCGGGGCGCAAATATAAACTCATGACGCGCACGGAGCCGACGTATGATATTATTCACCGGCTGGAAGAGGCTTTGACCCGTTGTCAGGCGCAGAAACAACGCTGTATTCAAACGCTGGTGAATCTGCGCGTGAAACAAAATGACGGCGCGAAAGGCGAAATCAGCGCGGATACGCGGCGCGAAGTGGAGGAGATGATCCGTCAAATTGGCATCGAAACGGGACGCGGCGATTCGTCTCCTGCTGACTCGTCCGGCTGAGTTTGGCCGCGCCGTCGGCTTTACCCGACTGGGAACGCTTCACAACGCGTGGATTGTCTCTATGGTTACGGGCAAAAATGATAAAACGCTGCAAGCCCACAGAGGCAGTTACAAAACAACCTGCGTCGCGCTCGCGCTGGCGATTTTATTGATTTTATTCCCCAATCTGCGTCTGGCGTTCATGCGCAAGACGGATAACGACGTAAAAGAAGTGGTCGCGCAAGTCCGAAAGATTCTGGAACATGAAATCACGCGGGAATTTGTACGCCGTATCTGGGGCGTGTCGCTTAAAATCACGAAAGCCACGGCGACGGAAATCAATACCAATCTCACCGACGACCCGCGAGGGACGCCGCAATTAACCGGTATCGGCATGGGCGGCAGTCTGACCGGAAAGCATTTTGATTTAATATTTACAGACGATATAGTCAACGTACAAGATCGCGTTTCCCGCGCCGAACGGGAACGGACGAAGTTAATCTATCAGGAATTGCAGAATATACGCAATCGAGGCGGAAGAATATTCAATACGGGGACGCCGTGGCATGAGGACGACGCTTTCTCTATCATGCCCGCGCCGGAACGCTTTGATTGCTATATGACAGGTTTAATTTCAAACGATGAATTGACGGAAATCCGGGCGTCAATGGTTCCGTCGTTGTTCGCCGCGAATTACGAGTTAAAACATATCCCGTCTGAAAAAATATTGTTTGTCTTATCCGACGGACAAACCCGGCGTATGGCGGCGAGGATTACACGGCGTTTACGATTGCGCGTAAATCTGACGGGAAAATCTATGTTTTCGGCAAGTTATGGCATGACCATGTCGGAAAGCATATGAACGAGATTATAAATTTACGCAAGCGGTTCATGGCGGGACCGATCTGGTCGGAGACGAACGCGGACAAAGGCTATCTGTCAAAAGAGCTTGGCAGACAGGGAGAACGGACGGTCAATTACACGGAAAGCATGAACAAACATTTGAAAATCGTCACTTATCTTTACGCGGAGTGGCGAAATATTGTGTTTGTGACCGGCACGGACCCGGCATATATAAAACAGATTACGGAGTATAACGACGAGGCGGAACACGATGACGCGCCGGACAGTCTGGCGTCGTGTATCGTAAAGCAGTGGTACAGACAGGATGAGGGCAAAAAGATTCCGTCATTATACGGCGGCGTATTCGGCGCGTGAGGGAGGCGATTTTTACGGCGGATTTGTTGGTTGAGATTACTTATCAGGATTTTCTGTCGGCGACGGCGTCCGGTAAAAATATCGCCGATTTCCTGCGCGGGATGATCGGTCAGTATACGGCGTCAAAGGCTTATATTGCGGCGATTGACGGTCAGGCGTATTACGACGGGGAAAACCCGACGATTACGCGCTATGAAAAAGTTTTGTTTGACCTGAACGGCAAAGCCCATAAGGATTTGTGGACGGCGAATCATAAAATCGCGTCGTCGTTTTTCGGTTTCGCCGTGGATCAATCTGTATTTTATCTCTTGGGGAACGGCGTGACGTTCAAGAAAGATTCAACAAAAAAGCGTCTGGGAAAAGATTTTGACCAGCAAATCATGAAAGCGGCGACTTACGCGCAAATCGGGGGCGCGGCATACGGATTCTGGAATTATAATCAATTAATTCCGTTTCCCCGGACGGAGTTCGCGCCGCTGAAAGACGAGGAAAGCGGTCTGATTCGCGCCGGCGTCCGGTTCTGGCGTCTGTCGGACGGAAAGCCGCTGCGCGTCACGCTGTACGAGCCGGACGGATTCACGGAATACGCCGAAAGCCGGGACAGCCGTGAATTGATTCAAATCCGGGAGAAAACGCCGTACAATCTCACGCGGCGCGTGTCCGGACTGGAAAGCGTGGTTATTGGCGGGTTTAATTATCCGGGATTTCCTATTGTACCACTTTGGGGTAATCAAGATCATATATGCAAAATTAAGGCATGGCAGCGTAAGATTGATTGTTATGATCTAATTGAATCTGGTTTTGCAAATGATGTTGATGATGCGAGTCTTATTTACTGGACTATTACTAATGCAGGCGGTATGGATGATGTTGATCTTGCTCAGTTTATTCAAAAACTCAAGACAGTTCATGCTGCTACTGTAGATGGTGATGCTGGCGTAACCTATGGAAGTACTGGTGGTTCTAATGCCGATGATAAAACAAAGTTTACAATAAGTGTAAATGGCACTGCAGAAAATACAAAAATAAAGGCTTTTTTTC
>CAJOFP010000314.1:0-1933 GCA_905233795.1 uncultured Oscillibacter sp.
CCAATGCTCCCGCACGGCGGTTTTCGGACGCGTGAGGATTTCCATAAAGGGGCGGTAAATGCCGAACGCGACAGCTAAAATCCCGCCCGATACGCCGGGCAACATCGCGCCCGCGCCGATGAACGCGCCGCATAAAAAATATTTATAATATTTAAAATATCCTGATTTCACGCGTCACGCGTTCCCCCTTTATGATTTTTATGATTTTACGGGATTATAATATATTATAATATTATCTTCCCGGATACGCGATTTTATGCCGATAAAATATTAAAATTTTAATATTTATATTTTTATCGTCGATTTCGACAGGATATAAAATATATAAACATATATATTTTATATGTTTTTAATCTTGTTAAAAATATTTTTCGGGGTTAATATAATAAAATATAATCAAAATTATAAATGATAGATTAACGCCTGTAAAGATAAGAAATAAAGAAATAAAAAATAAAAAAATAAAAGGGGGCGTTTGTTTGGATAATAATATAAATAATAATAAATACGCGCCGATTATTTTAATAAAAGATTTAAATAAAACTTTCGGGACGGGTGAAAATACGGTACAGGCCCTGCGGAATATTAATCTGGAAATATATCCCGGTGAAATATTCGGCATTATCGGATTATCCGGCGCGGGCAAATCGACGCTTGTGAGATGTATGAATTTATTGGAGCGTCCCGATACGGGTTTGATTTGTGTTGATAATATGGAAATGACGCGTTTGTCCCGTCGGGAATTGCGACAGGCGCGGCGGAAAATCACAATGATTTTCCAGAGCTTTAATTTATTAATGCAAAGAAATTGCCTGCAAAACGTCTGTTTTCCTATGGAATTATGCGGGATTGCGAAAGCGGACGCCAAAAAACGCGCTATGGAATTATTAGCGCTTGTCGGATTGGCGGACAAAGCGAAATCTTACCCGGCGCAATTATCCGGCGGACAGAAACAACGCGCCGCGATTGCGCGGGCATTGGCGACGGATCCGAAAGTTTTATTATGCGATGAGGCGACATCGGCGTTAGACCCGACTACAACGGCGTCTATTTTAGATTTATTAAAAGAATTAAATCAAAAATTGCATGTCACGATTGTGGTGATTACCCATCAAATGAGCGTAATTGAAGAAGTCTGCGCCCGCGTCGCCATTCTGGATAACGGCGAAATCGCCGAGCAGGGACGCGTGGAGGATATTTTCTCCAATCCCCACACGGACGCGGCGCGGCGTCTGGTATATCCCGGCGGCGTGGGATTTTATACGGCGCAAACCCGTATTATCCGGGTCGCGTTCAACGGCGGGACGGCGTATCAGCCTTTAATCGCGTCGATTGGCATGGATATAGGCGTAAAAGTGAATATCTTAGGCGCCGACACGCGCAATATTAACGGGAAAGCGTTCGGAAGTATGCTGTTAGGTCTCCCGGACGATCCGAATGAGGCGGCGAAAGCGTTGTCGTATATCCAATCACAGCCGCATATCACTGTGGAAGAAGTTGACGAGAATATTTTATCGCCGGAAAAATCTGAATTTTCACGGGAATTTTCGCCGGAAAAATCGGGATTTTCACGGGATTTATCGCCGGAAAATCCGGGAGAAGCCGAAACGGGGGGAAATAATAAATTATGACAGACATTTTCAGCGTTTTTACGGCGTCATTCTGGAATCAGTACGGCGAAATTTTATTACAGGGTACGCGGGACACGTTTTTAATGACCGGTATTTCTACCGTTTTCGCGTATGTTTTGGGCTTGCCGATGGGCGTCGCGCTGATTCTCACTCAGCCCCACGGCATACGGCCTATGCCGATATTTTATAAAATATTAAGCTGGATTATTAATATAGGCCGTTCCCTGCCGTTTATTATTCTCATGGTTGCTATCATGGACTTTACAAAATTAATCGTCGGGACGAAAATAGGCGTAAAAGGC
>CAJOFP010000314.1:2062-8332 GCA_905233795.1 uncultured Oscillibacter sp.
ATATTGGGCGCGTCGATTTCGATTATTACGATTTTAGCTTATACGGCTATCGCGGGCGCGATTGGCGCGGGCGGTCTCGGCGATTTGGCGATTCGCTATGGCTATCAACGCCACGTCCCGCCCATGTTATTTATTACCGTTATATTTTTAATCGCGCTCGTACAAGTGATTCAAAGCGTTTTCAGCCGCCTGTCGAACTCGATTGACAAGCGTTTGAAATAAAACAAAAAAGCCGTGAAACGGCGAATTTTGAAAAAAATTTGAAAGAATGGGAAGGAAGTAATTTTAAGATGAAAAGGAAAAAATTATCCGCGCTGTTGATTGCGCTCTTGGCGTTTGTATTCGCGTTTTCGCTGGCGGCGTGCGGCGGGAATAACGCGAATAATGCCGAAAACAGCGAAAATCAGGACGCGGAAAGCGTTGAAAACGCCGAAAATCAGGACGCGGAAAATATTGAAAACGACGCCGAAAATAGCGAAAATAATAACGCCGAAACGCAAGAAACACAAACAAATCAAAGAAACGCTTGCGAATCAGGGCATTATATTAAATATTCACGTTTACGGCGATTACGTCGTACCCAATACGGCTGTCGATGAGGGTTCGGAGGACGCGAATTTCTTCCAGCATAAGCCCTATTTAGATGATTTTAACGCCACTCGCGGGACAAATTTAGTCGATGTCGCGGGGATTCACGTCGAGCCGATGGGCATATACGGCGGACGTGTAAAATCTCTGGAAGATTTGCCCGACGGCGCGACAATCGCCGTCCCGAACGATCCGACAAACGAGGGACGCGCTTTGTTATTGCTGGAAAACGCCGGCTTGATTACGTTAAAACAAGACGCCGGTCTTGAGGCCACGCCGAATGATATAGAAAGCAATCCCAAAAATATTAGTTTTACGGAACTGGAAGCCGCTATGGTGCCGAATATTTTAAGCGAAGTGGATTTCGCCGTGATTAACGTCAATTACGCGCTGGAAGCGGGTTTGAATCCGTCGGAAGACGCGCTTGCGATTGAGTCCGCTGACTCGCCGTATGTCAATATCGTCGTCGTAAAAGCCGGGAACGAAAACGATCCGCGCATTTTAGCGCTTGTAGACGCGTTACAGTCCGACGAAGTACGGGAATTTATTACAACAAGTTACGGCGGCGCGGTTGTCGCTACGTTTTAATATAATTAATTAATTTATTTTTATTTAATTAAAAATATAAAATAAAATTTTAATAAAAAATCCCCTGCTGGCGCGAACCGGCGGGGGATTTTTTATTATTTTAATAATTTTAATAATTTTAAAACGTCACGACTTCTTCAGCGGGTTTTTCACAGGGGGCAATGGAAATGACGTGCATGACAGGCCCTTTGCCTTGATAAGCCTCGTGTTTCTCGACCGCCATGCGTCCCGTGACTTCAATCCAGTCCCGATCCCGATATTGATTTAAATTCATGCCTTTTGCGATAAAGCCCAGAAATTGCACGTCATTCGCGCAACAGACCATTGCGAAACGTCCCGGACAGTGTACGCCGGGAAAGCGTTTTGAATGCGCCATGACAAGTTTCATATGCGTCATTTTACCGGCGTAACGCTCCGGGTGATCCATGACATCCACATACCAGACGCCAAAATCCTCATCGGGTATGTCAATCACTTCTTGATTTAAATCAAACGGCGATTCATTCCCGGTCAGATAGTTTTCACTGGTTCCGTCGTCGTTTTCCAGCCAGATTTCCGCCCGGCGGTTGACCATGCGCAAATTACGCTTGCGCAACGCGTCTTTTAATTCCGGCGTACAACGGTTAAATACCAGCATATCCGCGTTTTTGATTTTTTCCATCATGAGCTGTCCCATATTTTTCGCGTATAAATCGAAAGTTTCAGCCTGTACGAAACTCATGATTTGATATAAAACCCAGTTCGCGGGCAATACGTCCTGAAACAGCCGGTCAATGCCCCACATGCCGTTATATTCGATTAAAACCTGATCCGGCTTGTATTGCTTTTCCCACTCTTTACAAGCCGAGCATTTTAAATCTTCCTCGTTTTCAATATTCACGACGCTTACATTCTGTAAGGCGTCCGGGTCATACGCCTCTTCGCCCTCTTCACAGCAGATTAACAGCGTTCGTCCCTGACGGGCGAAACCGTCCTGTAACACGCCGTTGATAAAATTCGTTTTTCCGGCGTCGAGAAATCCGGCGACCAGATATACGGGTATATCAGCCATAGAAACAGATCCCTTTTAAAAAATTCTTACAGTCCGAATAATTCAGACAATTTATCGGTTTTCAATTCCGCGCCGATTACGCACAGCCGCCCGGTATAATCGGGATGGCCCGGACGCGTTTCCCATTCCTCCGGGACGTAATCAAATTCCAGCCACGCGCCGTTCTCGCCGTTGACAATGCCTTTGGCGCGGAGAATCTTTCCATATTCGCCGGTATCCAGCGCGGACAGAATTTTCTCGATTTCCGCCTGATTGAACGCTTTGGGCGTTTCTTTGCCCCACGAGTCAAACACTTCATCGGCGTGATGGTGGTGATGGTGATGATGTTCGTGTTCGTGTTCGTCGTGGTCATGGTCATGATGGTGTTCGTCATGGTCATGATGGTGTTCGTGATGGTGCTCATGTTCGTGCTCGTGTTCGTCATGGTCATGGTCATGATCGTGATGGTGTTCATGTTCATGTTCGTCATGGTCATGATGTTCGTGTTCGGCTTCTTCGGCTTCGTGTTCGGCGCGCATTTTCGCTAATAATTCGTCGGCAAGCGATACTTTTTCAATCGCGCTTAAAATCGTTTTGCCGTCTAAATCGTCCCACGGCGTGGTTAAAATCGCCGCGTCCGGGTTTTTCTCGCGCAATAACGCGACGGCGGCTTCTAATTTTTCCTGATTTAATTTCTGCGTCCGCGATAAAATAACGGTCCCGGCGGATTCGATTTGATTATTATAAAATTCGCCGAAATTTTTCATATAAATACGGACTTTTGTGGCATCGGCGACTGTAATATAGCTGTTTAATTCCATGTCGGGGGCGTCAATGCCTTTCACGGCGACAATTACGTCGCTGAGTTTGCCGACGCCCGACGGTTCAATTAAAACGCGATCCGGGTGAAAGCGTTCGTAAACTTCCACAAGCGCTTTGCTGAAATCGCCCACCAGCGTGCAACAGATACAGCCGGACGACATTTCGGAGATTTGCACGCCGGTTTCTTTCAGAAATCCGCCGTCGATGCTGATTTCTCCAAATTCGTTTTCGATTAAAACAATTTTTTCGCCGGGGAACGCCTCAGCGAGTAATTTTTTAATCAGCGTGGTTTTGCCCGCGCCCAGAAAGCCGGAAATAATATCAATTTTTGTCATGCTATCAAGTCCTTTGCTTGGTTTTTTGTTATTCTATCACGAAACGCGAAAAAATCAACATCCGGTTAAAAAATTTTTTTATTACAGCGTAACGGCGAGATTGCGATAGAGATAGGTAATAATATCGGCGCGGGGACAGAGCGCGTTGGGGGAAAACGCCGTGGCGGTGTCTTGCAATATATAATAACTGTCCGCCCAAGAAATCGCTTTCGCGTAATAAGTGGACGCGTAACGCGTTGCGAGTTCGCTTTCATACATGACTTCGGGTTCATGCGCCATACGCCAAAGGAAAGTAATCACATGGGCGCGGGTACAGGTTCCGTTGGGATTAAACGTGTTATCGCCGGTTCCGGTTGTGATTCCGTTTTCATAGGCCCAAAGAATCGCTTTATAAAAAGCGCTGTTGGGATTTACGTCAACAAAAGGATTTTCAATCGTGTACGGCTCCGGGCTTCCGCTGGCGCGCCATAAGAACGTGGCGACCTGTCCGCGGGTACAGGTGGAATAGGGTTCAAACGTCGTGGGGGTGGTGCCGTTTGTAATGCCGTTTTCGACGGCCCATAATACGGCTTTGTCGTAATAAGTCCCGGCGGGAATATCTATATAAAGATCAGACGCCTGTATAGAGCCGGTTTCCATGCGGAAACTGCCGGGGATAGACGCGCCGGTCTGGGGATAGAGCCGGAAAGAGAGAATTTCAGAGCGTTGCAGTTCGGCGCCTTCGGACGCGGCGGCGTGGGCGGTATCGGACGAAAGGGACGGGGGAATATAAGTGACGGAAGAAACGGGATAGGCGCCGAGAGCGGGATTATAGAAATAACAATGCGCGTCACTGGGGAGAGGCGTGCCGAATCCATTGGCGTAATTGGCGTATAATCTGCCGCCGGACGGGGGAGTGAAAATAATATAAGACAATATGCCGTTTGTCAAATATTGAAAATCAGACAGCTGAAAAGTATAGGCGGCTGAAAATTTGATCGTATGCAGCGTATCGGGGATGACAATCCGCAGGACGCCGGAGGACAAAATATAAATTCGCCAAATCGCCGTAAACGATATTTTCCGAGCTGGTCAGAACGGTTCGATTATTATCCAGATATAAAACGCCGGTCTGGGAACTGTCGGACGAGAGACTGCCGAAATTGAATCGAATATAGCTCCAGCCGGAGGAGCCGAACGCCGCGCTGATCGCGTTGTTTAAAATCGACGCGCCGGGGGTATTATTCGTATTATCCGCGCCGCCGAACGAATACGCGGCGGCGTTATTGAGCGTGATGGTCGCCGTCGCGCCGCCGGACGCGAGAAACGGCGTGACCGTGGGATTTAAATTGGGATTTAAATTTGAATTTGTCCCGGTATCGCCGTTATGATTTTGCACGCGGATTTCTAATTTGCCTGTCATAAAATGATTGCCGGAAGTCAATTCGTATTGCGCGGACCAGACGCCGAGATTATTTGTCGGGACGAAATACATATTGCGGAACTGGGACCATGTATAATTTGTTCTTTCCTGCGCGCCGCTTCCGGTGGATACGCGTAAAGAGCCGTAAGACGAACCGGAGAAAGAAGATAATTTTACTTCCGCGCCGGAACGGATTGACGCGTTAAACTGTCTGTAAAATTCATCTTCCAGCGTTGTGGTCAGACTGTCGATATTAAAATTTTGATTCGGCGTTGTCGATCCGGAGAGATCAAAATCATATTCATCCGTATTGACGCGGACGGTACAGGTACAAGTCTGGGCAATATCGCCGTTGTTATTACAGACTTCGGCTGTGACTGTCGTAATGCCGGTATTGCGGGCGCGGATGGCGACCTGTTCGTCACTGCGTCCGCTGAGGGAAACAATATCGTTGTCATCCACTGACCAATCGACGTAATAATCCGCGTTGGAGGGATAGACATCCAGATAAAGCGTCTCCCGGTCTCCGGTTTTCAATTTCAAAGAAGTCTCGCTGAGGGACGCCTCACGGACGCGCCGGGATGACGAAGATGACGACGTATCCCGGATTGTCGGCGTGGGGGTATTCGTAAGCGTGATAATAGACGTAGGCGTGGGGGTGTTTGTGATTGTGATAACGGGCGTAGGCGTATTTGTAACAGCGGCGGCAAGCGCGGGGGCGGGCGTGCTATCGGAAGAAGCCGACGCCGCGCCGGACGCGATACAGAACGCCGCCGCCAGCGTCAGAACGCGCAAGGCGATTTGACTGACGCCGCGATGATATTGCAAGCCGGTTTGCATATAAATCATTCCCTTCACGGATTTATATATTTTTAATATATAATTATAATATTTTATAATATTATAATCCCGCGCCCGTATTGTCAAGAAAAACCGGGAAATCCCGCCAATTTGTCATAATTTCGTTACAATCCCGTTACAGTTTCTTCATAAATTTCATAAAATATCCGGAATTTTCCAGATATAATAAATATAATATAATATTATATAAAAACCGGGAACGCCGCGCCGTCCCCGGTTTAAAAATATTTATAATAATTTTAATAAAATAATTTTAATACTCTATCTCGCCGGTATAGACCAGACGGGCGTCGCCGGTTAAAATCACGCGGTCTTGATTATAATTCACGATTAAATCACCGCCGCGAACCCGGACAGTTATATCCGTATCCGGTTCGCATAAGCCGTTGGCGACAGCCGCGACAGCGGCGGCGCAGGCGCCTGTGCCGCAAGCCATCGTTTCACCGCTTCCGCGCTCCCAGACCCGCATTTTTATCGTCTTGGGATTCACTACGCGTATAAATTCCGTATTCATACGATCCGGGAAATAAGGCGCGTATTCAAATTTCGGGCCTATATTTAATACATCCACGCTGTCCACGCGTTCACAAAATACGACGCAATGCGGATTGCCCATGTCCACGCAGGTAATATTATATTTTTTC
>CAJOFP010000315.1 GCA_905233795.1 uncultured Oscillibacter sp.
AACGCGACGGTCAACGGCGAAAATCTCACGCTTTCCCGGTCTACAAACACGATTGATATGGACGGCATGAGCGTGACGGTTCGGGAAACTTTTAACGATATTTTAACCGACAGCGTCGGCAATATGGTCAAATTATTCGCCGATGAGAATAATAATTTTAATTATTATCAGGTCAATGAACAGGGCTATCGTCTTACGGATAAATCCGAATTACAAGATATATTCATTGATGACAACGGCTATCTCGTGAACTCCTCCGGGCATTTCGTGAACGAAGACGGAAGCCTCCGTGAGAATCCTCCCAGCCGCATTTTGCAGGGCGTTCGCTATGTTACGGGTCAGCCGCCTGAGCAATTCGTCGCCTATCCTCAAGCCGCCGTCGGCTCCGTGAAAACCCCCGACGCCGTGACGTTTAAAAATACCGGCGAATCGGACAAAGTCGTCGATACGATTAAAAATTTTATCGACTCTTTCAATGAAATCTCAAAAGAGATTCATGACGCCTATACCACACAGCCCGCCGAGAAAAGCTCTTCCACGCACGCGAGATATGAACCCCTCACGGATGACGATAAGTCCGGCATGAGCGAAACGGCGATTAAAAATTATGAGGACAAAGCCAAACAGGGGATTTTATTCGGCGACAGCGATTTATCCGCGCTTTATAAAAAATTAATCGACGCCGTAAGCCCCGCCGGAAGCGACAGAATCGATCTGGAATCCATCGGCATTACGACGGCTTACAGCGGCGGCGTCACGACGTTGAAATTAAACGAGGATCAGCTCCGTTCCGCGCTGGATACCGATCCCGACAAAGTCCGCACCGTGTTCACCAAGACATCCGAGACATCCCAGTCCGACGGCCTTATGAACCGCGTGAAATCCGTACTTGACGCTTACGCGTCCACTTCCATTGTCGATCCGGGCATTCTGGTGAAAAAAGCCGGGACAACGCTTTCTTCCACGTCGTTATTAAATAATACCGTCCAGAAACAGGCCGACAGCGTCCAGACCGAAATCGAACGCTGGCAGACCAAAATGAGCAGTAAAATTGATTATTACACGCGCCAGTTTACCGCGCTGGAAAAACTTACCTCTCAAATGAACAATCAGACAAGTATGATGTCCGGCTTAATGGGCGGTTATTAATTTATAAAATTTATAATTTATATTATTAAAATAATAAATAATAAAAAATAAAAACCGCGAGACGGCGGTATGTTATGACAGATAGGGTTATGATATTATGAACGCAAGGGGATACCAACAGCAATATAAGGCGCAGTCGCTGAACACCATGACGCAGGGGGAACTCCTGCTTCTGGTGCTGGACGAACTGGTTAAGCGTCTCATTCGGGGCGATCTGGCCCTGAAACAGAAAAATTACGCGCTCTTCGAGGAATCCATTGACCGGTGTATCATGATTGTACGCTATCTGGATGACACGCTGGATCGCAAATATGAAATCAGCTGGCAGTTACACCGGCTTTATGAGTTTTTCGGTTATGATCTCAATCGCGTGAAATTAGGCCGCAATCAGGAGGAATTAGACCGCCTGCGGCCCATGATCACGGATTTGCGCGACACGTTCCGGGAGGCGGAACAGATTGTATCGCAACAGGGCGGCGGAGGCGGCTCCATGCGCGGCTGATTCGCGCCGGGATATAAATAAAATAAATAAAAACAGTCGGCTTATGCGTATAAACGCGGCTGAATCAATCAAAACGCGGTCGGCTTGCGCGTATAAACGCGGCTGATGTTCCGGGAGACGCGAAAAACGCGCGTAAAAACGCGAGGGAACGCGGAGGATGAATCATGATGGAACAGTCGGAACTGGATGAACTCTGGCAGAGACGGAAAGCGCAGACCATTCGATTGATGGAAATCGCGGACTTGACCCGCCAATTATTACAGGCGCTGGATCGGCGCGATGAAATGTCCGTGCAGATTATATTATCTATGCGGGAGGAACCCGTGCGGCGTCTTTTCGAGATGGACGAGTCGTTGAAAAGGCATATTTTGACGCTTCCCCGGAAATCCGCGATCCGGGCGCGGGATATGCTGAACGGCTCCCCGCCTGAAATCGAAGAGGAAAACCGGCTTTGCGAACAGACCGCGCAATATCGCAAATTATTGGAATCCACAATCGCGCTGGATCGTCAGGCGAATATTCGATTAGGCGGCAAACGGTCTTTTTATAACATGTTCCGGGAATCGTGAAATTATTTCGCCCGCTCCATTTCATATCAGGATGGGGCGGGCGTTTTTGAGATAAAATAATATATTAATTATGCGAATCAAGGGTTGAAAATGAACCTCACCCCCTGTCCCCCTCTCCTAAGTAGGAGAGGGGGGACGAAAAGATAAAAATTCCATCTAAAATATAAATATTTTA
>CAJOFP010000316.1 GCA_905233795.1 uncultured Oscillibacter sp.
TTTATTATATTTTGCGTAAAAGCATTCCCCCCGACGAACGGCGGGAGGTTTTACAAAAACTCTGTGAGATTTTCACTGTGATTGGAATTGAAAAAAACAAACTGTCCACCGCTTTGAAAAACGAAGAGTTCACGGATTTTGAGGACTGTCTGCAATCGTTATGCGCGGCGGAATTTCATGCCGATTATATTGTCACAAGAAATCCGAAAGATTATGTTTTGAGCGACATTCCCGCGATTGCCCCGGATGTTTTTTGCCAACGCTTTTTGAATGAGGAGGATCAATAAAATGCTGTTTTCACAATATACGGCGGATATGATCAGCGGGGCGATGTCTCTCCGAGAACCGCAGGAAAAATCTCTGAAAATTCTGGAGGAAATCACGGACGCCGTGCCTTTGCGCAAGGATATGAATCTGAAAGCCGCTCTTGGCGCAATCAACGCTATGTATTCCACTTGCAAAGATTTTGAGCGGGAATTTCCGTCTTTGACGTTCGCGCTTGCCACCGGCGTAGGGAAAACGCGTCTCATGGGCGCGTTTATCGCCTATCTCTATACACAGAGAAATATTCGTAATTTCTTTAAACTGAAACGGGATTTGAATGATCCGAATAATCCAAAATATGTATTTCAGGGGTTAGGCTGTTTTTCATCGCATCCACAGGTAATTTCCGAAGAGGAATACAGGGATAAAGATATAGATATAACGCTTTATCTTTCAGACATTCGTATTTTTGTTTATAATATTGACAAGTTCAATAAAGAGGGAGTCAATATGAGGCGGGCGAATGAAATGCTGGGGGAGTCGTTGGGCGCGAAAGCGTTGAATGAATTGCGTCCGTTATTGGGACTGGAATTGACCGCGACGCCGTTGGTATCCAAAGGAACAAAACAGATTCCGTTCAAAAATGTGGTGTACGAGTATCCGCTGTCCAAAGCGATAGAGGACGGCTATACCCGGACGCCTTACGCTTTGACGCGCAGTGATATTAATTTTTATAATTTCGGCGACGAACAGTTGGATAAACTCATGCTGACGGATGGGATCGCCTGTCATGAACGGACAAAATCACGCTTGGCGGCATACGCGAAAAATCACGGAAAAAAAGTGATAAAGCCTTTTACGCTGGTGGTATGCAAAGACACTGAACACGCGAAGAAGATAGAAACTTATGTGAAATCCAAAGAATTTCGGGACGGCGCGTATCAAAATAAAACGCTTGTGGTCCATTCCAAACAGGGACGGGCGGAGAGTGAAGCCAATACCCGTCTGTTATTGGAAGTAGAGAACCCGGAAAACCCGGTGGAGATTGTGATTCACGTCAATATGCTGAAAGAGGGCTGGGATGTCAACAATCTTTATACGATTATCCCGTTGCGGACAGCGGCGTCAAAAATTTTACGGGAACAGATGGTTGGACGCGGTTTACGTCTGCCATACGGGAAGCGTACCGGGGACAAAGACGTGGACGCCGTCACGCTGACCGCGCATGACAAATTTGACGATATTTTGAGAGAAGCGCAAAAGGGAACGTCTATTTTTAAAGCGGGAAACGTCATTCACGCGGAAGATATAGAACCGGAACAGCCGGAGGAGCCGCAATTATCGTTCAATCTTGAGGTCGATCAAACGCTGAAAGAAGCGTATGCGGAAACCGGATTAGAACAGAACGCTCAAACGGACAAATTGATTCATAAAGCGGCGGAAGAGATTGTGAAAAAAGTTTCGCGGGAAATTCAGCGCAATCCCAAGCATACGGTCACGGAGGAACGGGCGCGGGAAATCGCGTCCGAAACCGGCGCGGCGTTATCTCAAGATGAGGATTTGGGGATGGTTTTCCGGGATAATGAAATGCCGTTGACGGCATGGTTGCGGCACAAGACGGAACAGGTTCACCGGGAAGCGGCGGCGAAATTCATCCCTGTTCCGCAAATCCGCGTGACGGACAACGGCGTGGAGGAATATATATTTCAGGATTTTGATCTGGAACTTGCGGAATTTACGCACAGACCAATCCGAAATGAGATTTTGATTCAAAATCTGGAAGACCCGCGTGATCGGGCGCGTATCAGGGGCGACGCCATTGATTTTGAGGGATACCAGCCCAAACGGGTAATTCTTGCGGAATTAACGCGAAAGCCGGAAATCGACTATGAAAAATGTTCCGCTCTTTTGATCAAACTGATTTCTCAGATATGCAATCACTATCAGGATACCCACGGGGAAAACGGTATGCGGAACATTGTGATGATGTTCCGGCGTGAAATCGCGGAAAAAATTTATAATCAGATGATGCGGCATTTCTACTGTACAAACGGTTTTCTGCGGGAAGAAGTGATCGGTACGAGGAATTATAACATCCAGCCGACTTACAGCGCCAAAACGCGTCATAATCTCTATGATAATTATTCCGGCGATATTAGATCAATAATATTCGACGGGATACGCAAAGGCGTATTTGACCGGGCGAAATTTGACAGCGAACCGGAACTCCAGCTTGCCCGCAATATGGAGACGGACAATGATGTGCTGAACTGGCTCCGTCCCGCGCCCAATGAATTGAATATCACATACAATCACGGACACCGATATGAACCGGATTTTATTATTGAAACCAAAGACATCATTTATCTGACGGAAGTCAAGCGTGACGATCAGATGGAAAATCCGGATGTTGTCGCAAAAAAGGAACGGGGCATTCAATACTGCGCGGCGGCTTCCCGCTGGGGGAAGGCGAATGGTTATAAAGAATGGCGGTATTTATTGATTCCGGCTTCGCAAATTCAAAGAAATTCATCATTTGCGTACCTTATATTGCATACTGTTGATATATAATTTTCTGGGTAAATAAGAAAATGTCATGCTCTTATCAATGCTTCGGCAACAAGAAGCATTCAAGAATCATTTGTCGAGACAACATTCTCTTCATCGACAATGCTATTGAGAATGTCATTGATAATATTATTGAGAATATCGTAAGCGTCATTTCTAAGGGCGGATTGACAAAGAAAAATTCCCGGCTCTAAGGGAGTCGGGGGAGAAGAGATAAGTAAAAATATGACACTGGCCGCGCAGTTTGTTAGACTGCGCGGCTGAACAATTCTATTCACGCGTTAC
>CAJOFP010000317.1 GCA_905233795.1 uncultured Oscillibacter sp.
GGAAATGGCCGTGGCGGATATGAAAACGCGCCGACGTTCCGTGAGATGATGGCGAATCCGCGCAAGCGTAAGCGCGGGAACCTGTTTACATGGATACTGTTCTGGTGCGCGGTCTGTATCATCGCGGCGCGTCTGGGGTCCGCCGCGCTGACCGGGATTCAAACGGATTTAAAATCGGGCGGCGCTGAGATTATATGCGATAAATGTCACAAGCCCATTACATCCGGCGTGGAAATCAATCTGCAATCTTTTGATAGGACGCCTCTGTGGAAAATCGCGGCGGATACGGCGACGACGGCGATTTTTAAATCCGACGCGAAAACCCAATCCCAAGAGGCTACCAATATTCACGTCGAATTATGCGGCGATTGCGCGAAATCAGTTCTGGAAAATTTAAAATAGAAAAGCCGCCTCTCCCGGAGGAAAGACAGCCTGTGCCAACAGTATTTTATCACGGGGAGGCCGGTTATGCAATTATGACTTTAAGGGATTTGAATCAATATCGGGATATGTTGCGGGAACAGGCAAAAACGGAGCGTTTACTGGAATCCCTGCGGTCCGCCGCCGAACCGGGGGCGCAAGTTATAACCGGTACGCCTCACGCGCCCGGTTATCAAGATAAGCTGGGGAATCTGGCGGCGAAAATCGCGGATTTGTCCCGCGAACTGAAAAGCGTCGAGGACAGAATACGACGGCGAAAACCGGAAATTGTAAAATTCGTTCATTCAATTTCGGACAGTCAGACGCGTTTGATTTTTCACTTCCGTTTTCTACGCGGTATGAGCTGGGGTCAAATCGCCGCGCTGATCGGCGGCGGGAATAACGCCGGAAGCGTAAAAAATACCTGTTATCGATTTATTAAAAAATATCAAAAAAAAATTATATAAAAAGTTGTGCCGCCGAGCGCCGCCGCGAGCCCTTGCAATTCCGGTTCCGGTGTGTTATGATACGCTTGTAAAATCCTGATTATGCCAGAGGACGCCCTGATTTTATTTGGACGTCCTCAATTTTATAAAAAGGAGGTCTGACAAGCCCCCGCGTTGCTCCTTTGCGCGGCGGCTGTAACGGTTTTATACGCCAATGAAACCGTAACGGGATTTCAAAGGAGGATTTTTCATGTCTGGACTTATTATACTGGCCGTCTATGCCGTGATCATGATCGGCGTGACGGCGATATTCACAAGACGGACGCGGAACGCCGAAAATTTTCATGTCGCGGATCGGAATCTGGGGACGGTCATGTCCGCCATGAGCATCGCGGCGACGTGGATTTGGGCGCCCGCGCTTTTCACATCCGCGGAAAAAGCGTATGTCAACGGCGTTCCCGGATTGTTCTGGTTTCTGGTCCCCAATATCGCGTGTCTGTTATTATTTATCCCGTTCGCAAAAATCATTCGGGAACGTATGCCGCGCGGCGTCACGCTTTCAGGATTCATGGCCGACGTCTATCAATCCGAAAAAGTAAAAGGCGTCTATATCTGTCAACTTTCTCTGTTATCAATTTTATCCACCGGCGTCCAGCTTTTGGCTGGAGGCAAGATTCTCACGGCTGTCACCGGGATTCCGTTCTGGATCATGACAATCATTCTGGCCGCGATTGCGTACAGCTACTCTCAATTCTCCGGCATTCGCGCAAGCGTCATGACGGACGGCGTTCAAATGATTCTCATGCTGTCCGCCTGCGCTTTATTCACGCCGTGGGCGTTGCGTACAGACGGCGGCATGGACGCGCTGATTGCCGGTCTCGGCGGAATCGGCGGGAATTATACGCGCCTGTTCGACGCCGACGGGATTTCCGTCATGCTGTCGTTCGGGATTCCCACGGCAATCGGTCTGATCGCCGGTCCGTTCGGCGATCAATGTTTCTGGCAACGGGCGTTTTCTGTTCGCAAAGATAAAATCGGGAAAGCGTTCGTCTTGGGCGCGGTCATGTTCACCGTCGTCCCGTTGTCAATGGGCGTTCTTGGATTTATCGCCGCCGGGTCCGGTTATATCGCGCATAACGCCGGACAGGTCAATTTTGAGTTAATTACAAATTTATTTCCCGGATGGGCGACGCTTCCTTTTTTATTCATGCTGATCTCCGGGCTTTTGTCCACGGTGGATAGTAACTTATGCGCCGCCGCGTCCCTTACGAGCGATTACGGCTGGAGCGTCCGACAGGCGAAAAAAATCATGATTCTCTTGTTAATTCTGGGAATCGGCATCGCCAATATCCCCGGTCTGACCGTGACGAATTTATTTTTATTTTACTGCACGCTCCGCGCCACAACTTTACTGCCCACAGTCATGACGCTGGCGGGAATCAAATTAACCGGCGCGGGCGTATTCGCGGGCGTACTCGTCTCATTCTGTATCGGGTTGCCCGTGTTCGCATACGGCAATA
>CAJOFP010000318.1 GCA_905233795.1 uncultured Oscillibacter sp.
ACAGATAAGGTGGATTCTGTTTACGCGTCCTACCCTATTCGCGTAACAGTTAATCAGCCGAAATTTCTCAGCAGTCAATATCTTTACTGTTTTATGCAATGTCCGTTATACTGGAATCAAATATCAGATTTTAGCGTTGGAATTGCACAGCCGGGCGTAAACGGTAAAAAAATTCGTATGTTACAATTACCCATTCCCTTAATAGATGAACAAATTGAAATTGTCCGCATTCTCAATGATATATTTGAACAAGAACGCGGGATGAAAGAAGCGGCTGAAACGGTTCTTGAAAATATTGACATGATGAAAAAAGCGATCCTTGGGCGGGCGTTCCGGGGATTGTTGGGGACAAATGACCCGACGGAATCAGGCGTGGAAACGGATGAAATAACGGGAGGCTGATAAAATGACCACACAGGAAATCGTGTCAAAGCTCTGGAATCTCTGCAACGTCCTCCGGGACGATGGGATTACCTATCACCAGTATGTGACGGAACTGACGTATATTTTGTTTTTGAAAATGGCGAGCGAGACGAACGCGGAAAAACAAATCCCGGAGGGCTGGCGTTGGAATGATTTGAAAAGCAAAAGCGGCGTCGAATTGAAAAAGTATTACAAAGAACTGCTTGACCGTCTTGGTACGGCGGGCGCGGGACGCGTCCGGGAGATTTATCAGGGCGCGTCCACCAATATTGACGAGCCGAAAAATCTTGAAAAAATTATCGCCACAATGGATTCTCTGGACTGGTTTTCGGCGAAAGAAGTCGGCGAAAGAAGAAGGATTAGGCGATTTATACGAGGGATTATTGGAGAAAAACGCGAATGAAAAGAAATCCGGCGCGGGACAGTATTTCACGCCCCGCGTCTTGATCGACGTGATGACGCGTCTGATGAAGCCGCAAGCGGGGGAACGCTGTAACGATCCGGCCTGCGGGACGTTCGGTTTTATGATCGCCGCCCATGCCTATGTGAAAGCGCATACCGACGATTTTTTTGATCTCGACGCGGAAACGGCGAAATTTGAGCATGACGAGGCGTTTACCGGCTGTGAACTGGTTCACGATACCCACCGTCTCGCGCTGATGAACGCGATGTTACATGACATCGGCGGTCAGATTCTGTTGGGCGATACGCTGTCCAATCTGGGAAAGTCGATGAAAAATTATGATTTGGTGTTGACCAATCCGCCGTTCGGGACGAAAAAAGGCGGCGAACGCGCCACCCGTGACGATTTCACATTCTCCACCAGTAATAAACAATTAAATTTTTTACAGCATATCTATCGAAGTCTGAAAGCGGACGGCAAGGCCCGCGCCGCCGTTGTACTCCCGGACAACGTGCTTTTCGCCGACGGCGACGGTGAGAGAATCCGCGCCGATCTCATGGACAAATGCGATCTGCATACGATTTTACGTCTCCCGACCGGGATTTTTTACGCGCAGGGCGTCAAAACGAACGTGTTATTTTTCACCCGCGGACGCGCTGACAAAGGCAATACGAAAACGGTCTGGTTTTACGATTTGCGCACGAATATGCCGTCTTTGGGCAAGACAAATCCGCTGAATGTGAGACATTTCGCGGGATTTGAGGCGGCGTACACGGCGAAAGACCGCGCAAGCGTACAGGATGAACGCTGGACGATGTTCACGCGGGAACAGATCGCCGAAAGGGGGAACAGTCTTGACTTGGGATTGATCCGTGACGACGCCGTGACGGGTTACGACGAACTTCCCGACCCGATAGCAAGCGGCGAGGAAGCGTTGGCGTTACTGGAAGAGGCGGCGGATTTGATACGCGGCGTGGTGAACGAATTGAAAGCGCTGGAGCGGGAGAATGAATAGGGCGAAACCCGTTGAACGTGTAAACGGCGAATATTTGGGCGAATATTTGAATAATATGCTAAATTCACCGATTGTCTATGAATGCTGTCTATAAATACTGAAAATCTTTACAGTACAATAACCGATCATCCCCCGACTGTCTGTATAACGGTCAGGGGATTTCGTGTTTTTCAGGAAAATATTCCATGAGCTTGCATATTCCCCGCCGATGTGACTACAATAAAGATGAAAATGATCTATTTTGCGTGTCACGGACGGGGAGGAATCCGCAATGGCTTATACAATCACAATGGAACAGATTCACGCGTTTGAAATTCATTTGCGTCTGGATGAACGCTGTGAGGCTACGATTCAAAAATACGTCAACGCGGTCACGCGTCTTTATGATTTCCTCGCGGACGACAAAGAAATTACAAAAGAAGGGCTGATTGACTGGAAATCGTCCCTGACGGGCGATTTGACGGCGGGGACTGTCAACGTCATGATTTCGGCGGTCAACGCTTTTTTCGCGTTTCTGTCATGGACGGGACTG
>CAJOFP010000319.1 GCA_905233795.1 uncultured Oscillibacter sp.
CGCTATACGCGCCCGACGCGTTTTGGCGCGAGTGAGATTCAAAGCGATAAAAATAATAATAATAAATCTAACAAGTAAGGAGGGCGGCGAAATGACGGAGGAAAATAAAAATAATAATATAAAATATATTATCAGCCTGACGTTCCGTCTGTGCGTGACATGCGTGATTGTCGCGGCCCTGCTGGGACTGGTGAATAAAATCACGGAGCCGACAATTACGGAGTTAAAATGGCAAAATACCGTGGCGGCGATGGAAGCCGTCGTATCTGACCCGGAAGCGGTTGAGTTTTCCGACGCTATGGAATTAACTCAAGATTTGACCGACGCCGCGTCCGCCGCCGGAGCGCGTCTGACGGAGGCTTATCCCATTTCGGAAAGCGGCGAAAGCGCCGGTTACGCTTTAACCGTCGTCGCCAGCGGTTCTCAGGGGACTATCGAAATGATGATCGGCGTGGATGAAGAAGATATAGTCACGGGCGTGTCGATTGTGGACAATTCCGAGACGCCGGGTATCGGCTCGAAAGTCATGGGCAATGAATTGACTTCAAACGGCGTCGGCGTATTGGATCAATTTACCGGCTTGGGCGTATCGGATACGCCGTTGACCGTCGGGACGAATATCGACGCCATCAGCGGCGCGACGGTATCTTCCAGAGGCGTGACGGCGGGCGTCAACGCGGCTTTGGCTGTCGCCGCGGTTTTAGATTAATATAATTTTATTTTATTGAAAATATCGCGTTAATATAAATATTTATATAATATATCGCGTATGGAAAGGGGGATACGGCGTGAACTTCGGAACGCAATTTAAAGAAGGATTGCTGACGAATAACCCCGTTTTGGTGCAATTATTGGGCTTATGTTCGACAATGGCCATTTCGACTTCGTTTTTCAACGGAATCGGCATGGGAATCGCCGTGACGATTATTCTGACGCTGTCTAATATTATTATCGCGGCGATCCGGCATCTGGTGCCGGATAAAATCAGAATCGCCATGTTTATTGTCGTAATCGCGGGATTTGTCACGGCGGTGGACTTGTTATTACAGGCGTTTGTGCCGCTGTTGTCGAAATCTTTGGGCGTGTTTATTCCGTTGATTGTCGTGAATTGTATTATATTAGGCCGCGCCGAGGCGTTCAGCTCTAAAAACGGCGTTTTAGCGTCGGCGGCGGACGGCATTTGTCAGGGGATTGGTTACACGGCGGTTTTGTTAATCATGAGCGTTATCCGGGAATTTCTGGGCGCGGGTACGTTCGGCGGCGGGATTCTCGGCCCCGGCGGGATTTTCGACGGCGGCGCGCTGGGCGACGGTAAAGGGATTCAAATTTTACCGGCTGAATATCCGATGGGCTTACTGACGCTTCCGGTCGGCGGCTTTCTCATGTTGGCGTGTTTAATCGCCGCTATGCAATGGATGTTGAACCGGCCCAAAAAAGAAAGCGTGAAAAGCGCGGATAATAAGCAGGATAATAATAAAGACAAGGAGGCGGCGAAAGTATGAGCGCGCAACTTGTGAAACTGGCCGTGATTACAGTCGGCGCGATTTTGTCTAATAATTTTATTTTCTCGCAATTTCTTGGAATCTGCCCGTTTATGGGCGTATCGAAAAAAATCGACACGGCGACGGGCATGGGTTTCGCTGTTATTTTCGTCATGGGTCTGGCGTCGGCCATTACTTGGCTGGTGTATAAATTTATTTTAATCCCGTTGAATTTAAAATATATGCAAACCGTGGCGTTTATTTTAGTCATCGCCGCGCTGGTGCAGTTTATTGAGATGTTCTTACAGAAATCTCTCCCGGCGTTATATACGGCGTTGGGCGTATATCTGCCGTTGATCACGACAAACTGCGCGGTTTTGGGCGTGGCGTTGTTAAATATTCAGGAAGATTATAATTTTATAGAATCCGTGGTCTATGGCGTGACGGGCGGCGTGGGCTTTTTACTCGCTATCGTGTTATTAGCGAGTATCCGTGAAAAATTGGTTTTCGCCGACTATCCGAAAGCGTTTGACGGTTTCCCGATTGCGTTGGTATCCGCCGGTTTAATGGCGCTGGCGTTTATGGGCTTCTCCGGTCTGAGTATCTGGAAATAATTTAAATTATTATTTTAAATTATTTTTGGAATTGGGCTGTCATGTGAGATGAAAATAAGGAGAAATTAAATGATCAATGTCATTTACGCGTTTATCGTTTTGGGCGTATTGGGCGCGGTGTTTGGCTGTGCGCTTGCGATTGCGTCCAAAGTGTTTGAAGTAAAGAAAGACCCCCGCGAAGAGGCGGTTTTGGGATTGCTCGCGGGCGCGAACTGCGGCGGCTGCGGCTATCCGGGCTGCGCGGGGTGCGCGGCGGCGATTGTGAAAGGCGAC
>CAJOFP010000320.1:0-2367 GCA_905233795.1 uncultured Oscillibacter sp.
CGGCTTGGACGGCTTTTCATCGTTTTCCATATCACGTTTCCTCCTCTCTATCCGACAGTGTAGCATATTTTTCCGTGCGTTGACAATCCGCTTTGATTCCTGAAATACGGATTATTTTTCGGAATCAAACAGCTCAGGATAAATCGCAAATAAAACAAGCGATTTTTATTTTTATATCAATAAAAATTCCGGGAATCGGTTATTTCGTCCAATTCTCGGAATTTTTAAATGATATTTTCGCGTATTTATTTTATATTTAAAACGGCGATCCGTTCCGTCTCTTGAAAGCCGACCAAGACAAAATCGTCTCCAATCAACAAAAGACGTTTGAAAGTCAGGAATTTTTTTATTTATCTATAAAAGCGTCCTCGTTTTAGCGGCGCGAATAAAATTTTCTCTTTACAAAATATTCTTGAACGGTTATAATAAATTATTACTCGCAAAGATATATGAAAATAATAAATATTATATTGTCGGAACGATCAATAAAAATAAGTAAGGTCTTTGATAAGCGCGGACAAATGCAAGGGGTATAAATCCATCATGAGAGTATATTTAGATTGTTGCTGTTATAACAGACCATATGATGATTTGTCACATCTGACGGTCGGTTTGGAAGCTCAAGCGAAACTTTATATACAGAATGAAATTCGCCGTGGCAAGTATAAACTTGTCACTTCGGAAATGTTAAATTTTGAAGTAGGGAATTGTCCTGTCGCAATCAGACGAAAAACCATACTCAGCTATATTGAGGAAAATTCATCCGTTCATGTCGGACCTGAAAACTCCGGTCGCGTAAAAGAAATGGCATATAAGATTATGGAAACCGGGGTAAAATATAAAGACGCCTGTCATGTGGCGTCCGCGCTGTTGGCTGATTGCGCTTATTTTATCTCAACGGATAAGAGACTGTTAAAATATAAAACCGAGAGAATGAAGATCGTCAATCCGATTGAATTTGTCAGGGAAATGGAGGAAAAAGAATATGAGTGAAGACAACGTCGCGTTGGTCAGCAGGTGCATGGATGTTCTCTGCAATCAGGTGGGGATTGTGGAAGCCGAGCGTTTTATTTATTTAATGCGCAGTGAAGCGTTCGATTATACGGTATGGCAACGTGAGCGTTATGACGCCATGACGCCTGAACAAATAGAGATAGCGTTGGATCGTTACAGTAAAGAACATCCTTTTCATGGGAAAAAAGCTGTGGTGATTTAGCCGTGAAAGCGTCTCGGACTGACCGCCGTTTGACCTGATGTCATTAACTTTGACCTCGTCCGTACAATTTGTGTCGGTTTGCAAACGGTTTTGCAAATATCAGCGTTTTCGACCCGCCTCAATCCCTTGCGCCGCAACGGTTTGCGGGATTTCGCGTCTGCAAATCGCTTGCAAATATAATTCAGTCAGACCCATACGCGCTGTCAATCACGTCGCTTGCGCGGTTCGCCGTATCGCGTCCTTTCGCGTACCGACGCATAGTCATTGTAGGCGACGCGTGTCCGGCAGCCGCCTGCGCGGTCTTAATATCTTTCGTCCGGTCGTAAATATCCGTCAAAACGGTTGTGCGGAATCTTATCGGCGTAATATTTTCGTCAAATCCCGTGTCGCGCTTGATACGCTCGCACATACGCCGGACTTGCGTATACGTCACGGGCGTCTCCCCGCCGAATATAAATTCGCTGTCCGAACCCGGATTTAAATATTGCGCGGCGATTCGGGACAATCCGAGCGTTCTCACGCTGGCTTCCGTTTTCGTGCGTTTAATCTCCGGCTGATTTCGCGTCGGATGGGTTACGGCGCGGCGGATATGAATCAACATGGAATCAAAATCAATATCCGACCATTTCAGACCGAGAACTTCTTCCAGCCGCAACGGGTGAAGCGCCTGAATCGCCAGATACGCCCGATCCGTCGGATTTTGAATTTTGTCCAGATTGCGGATTAAAAAGCGCATTTGCTGAACCGTGTATTCTTTCGTGACTTTGCTTGCGTCGCCCGTGATTTTCAAACGCCGGGATTTCAGCGGGTTACGCTGGATCAGACCGTCTTCCCGCGCCGCTTCGAGAATCATATGCAAGACCTGTTTGGTTTTTATTTTCGTGCTTTTCGCGCCGGTCATGTTATTAAATAATTTTTGAATATCGTCCGTCGAAATATCTTTAATTAACATATCGCCGAAAGCGGGGATTAAATACCGGGTCAACTGCCGCTGATAGGTCGCGGCGGTGGCGGTTTCGATATTGGGGCGGGAATAAATATCAAACCAGTTTTGCGCGTATTCGCCGAAAAGATGTTCCCCGGACGGCTGATTGTCATCCGCGCCGAATAATTTGGCTAATTTATCGGCGTATTCCTGCTCCGAATTGGCG
>CAJOFP010000320.1:2416-3797 GCA_905233795.1 uncultured Oscillibacter sp.
TGTCTGTACGCTGTCTGGATTCTAACACAGAATTTTCACCGGCGCAATTTTGAAATATAAATTTCAGCGATTTAAACAAAAACATCATCCCCAATTTATATATTATAACAAATAACAAACTCCCGGCTATTTAAAAAATAAAACAGCCGGGAGCGTATTTTTTTATAAATTCGCCTGAATCAAATCCGCGATTTGATGGGGCAGAAGCGTCGAATCCGTGACGCGTAAATTAATATAATTTTCAGTTTCAAGCAAATCAAACAGCCGCGTGTCGTCGGCGATACGGCGTCCGATTTCAACGGGCGAGTCTCCGCGATTCAACGCCCGACGCATGAGTAAAGACTGTTCAAAATCCAGATAGACGGTAAAAATATCATAACCGGCGTTTTTCAGCGTGATAACCCCCGCCGGATTTAATACGATCGCTTTTTTCACGCCGCCGGGCGTTTCCAGACTTTCTTTGCCTGTCCCGTAATAAACATGCCCGAATCGCGCCTGATATTCCGTCGATTCCGCGAAGAATCCGGCGTCTTTTTTGTCCAGAAACTCACGCTCCGGGATGAAAATATAATCCGCGCCGTCTTTTTCATTGTCACGGCGCGGACGGGTTGTATAAGTGACGACGCGCTGAAATCCGGCTTTTGTTAAATATCGCGCCAGCGTTGTTTTGCCGGAGGCGATTTGTCCGACAATCGCTATGATTTGACTGTTCATGTCCCGTTGTCCTCGTCGTGAATTTCCGGGATTTCCTGTAACGCCAGATTCCCGGCGTCAGCCAGTCCCTCGGCGACCATGTAAGCGACGAGAACCGCGCCTTCCATAATAATAGACGTGATTTGCGCAATCGAGTTTTCGGACGCGCCCGCGTACTGCATAATCGCCGTGACGAAGCCGACAACAGCCAGCCAGAATTTGCGTGAAGTCAGTTTCCGTTTCCAGTCGATTTTGATAAAATTATCCATGAATATCAAACTCCTTTCATTCATGCGCCCGGTTATTGATATGCTCCTGCAAGTCGTCAATCGCCTTTGTGACCGGACCGTTACAGCCCTGTTCGTGTAAGCCTTGCAGACATGCCAACATCGCTTTTGTCAACGCTTTCAGTTCTATTTTTACGGTTTTAATTTCCTCGTCATGTTTCTTTTCAAGCTCTTTGATTCTCTCATCCTGTTCCGCCTGATGTTTGACCCAGTCGTAACCCCGCGTATACGTCCGCAGAATATAAACGACAACGCCACATACGCCGGGAACGCCGGTTATCAGCGCGAGAATCATAGGCCATGTAATCGCAATCGTCATCGCTTCACCTCTCAAATATCAAATCAAATATCAAACGGACAAATTCGGATCGGCGCGATAGCTTAAATTGATTATTTCCCCG
>CAJOFP010000321.1 GCA_905233795.1 uncultured Oscillibacter sp.
CCGGTTTTGTTAATCGACACGCCTGTGGTCAGGGACTTGTCCGTGACCTCAAAGCGGACGATTTGACCCTCATGCTCCAGATACGCGGTGAATTCCGTATCGTTCACGCATAGGCGTTAAGTTAATACTGAACCCTTATAAAGCGGGTTGCAAAAACTTGATAATTAACGCAAAACGCCGAACTTTTCACAAAAGTTTGTAGAAACGCAAATGCTATAACCAATCAGAAAAAACGCAGTATATAGTGGTATGCGACTTAGCTTAACGCAAATGAAGCGGGAAGGGAGCGCCGATTGTCCGTGTCGGCGGTCCCGCGCTAACCCCGGTCCATCCGCTGTTCCTTATTTATTGTACGCCGCGGGCTTGCGGATCGGCCCGCGGACACGGTCTTGCGGATTTGTTTTATAAAATAAATCCGCGGGACCTCCGAAATTAAAATCGTAAAAGACTCTGGAGAGTGTCTATAAAAAAATACTACTTTATATATTACAAGGAAGACCGAAACAACACCATGGACAGGCAAGAACTTCATCGGCGGATCGATCATATTTTCCACGATTTGCTTCCCTCGTCGGGCATGACCGAACGGGAGGAACAGATCGCTCTCTGCCACCGCCTCCCATAGGCGTTAAGTTAATACTAAACCCTTATAAAGCGGGTTGCAAAAACTTGATAATTAACGCAAAACGCCGAACTTTTCGCAAAAGTTTGTAGAAATGCAAATGCTATAACCAATCGGAAAAACACAGTATATAGTGGTATGCGGTTTAGCTTAACGCCAATGATCGTCAGACGGAACTCGCTCTCCCGGACAAAGAGCGGTTATGGACGCCGCCTTGTCATGGGGATGACATTCTCTGGGTGCGAGAGACGTGGATGAAAGACATTTTCCCGGAGTATGTATACAAGGCGGATGTAGATGACTTGGCCGAAAATTGCGCCAAATATGCCGGATTAAAGTGGCGTCCGTCCATCCATATGCCGAAAGGCGCGGCGCGATTGTTTCTGCGTGTGCGCGTTGTCCGCGTGGAGCGCTTATGGGATATGACGGAAAAGGACGCAATCGCGGAGGGGTACGGCGGAATATGTCCTTATAATCATATGGACTTCTCGACAACGCCTCCGGAAGCGTGTTTCAATTCCGACAGCTGCCCTTGCGATCATTGGTATTGCGATCATAGTTTACCGGAGGCGTTCGGGAGAGAGATTTGGGACCCTATCAACGCCAAACGCGACGGCGGCGCGTATGCGTGGGATAAGAACCCGTGGGTGTGGGTCATACGGTTCGAGCGTTGCGAAAAGCCGGACGGTTGGCCGGATGTTCAGAAAGGCGGACGATAAAACATGAAATCTGATAGAGATTTTCCGTCAGAGAATTGCGTTCTCTCGGATAACCGCGCCAACGGCTGTTCATTCCAGAAGTGTCCGGATTATCTTCCGCTGGAGCTTGACGCGGAGCGACAGTCCGATCCGCCGCGCCGGATTGAGGTCAATATGACAAGATTTACGGAACGCGACGAAAACGGCGGAATTAACTGCTGGGATTTGACCGCCGCGCTGAATAAGCTGGCGGACCGCGAGGACGCCGAGGAGCGGATGTGGGCGCCGGTTTTTCCCAGTAAAAGCGGATATATTGACCGCAAAAAATTACTGGTAATATTGGATAACGGGATTCTCAAAGACCCGGAATGCCCGTTGCATATCGCGGCGACGGTAAATCAGGAGATTGCTTTTGCTCCCGCCGCCGACGTTGAGCCTGTTATTCATGCGCGGTGGAAGAAATACCGCGATACAATCAAGTGTTCATTTTGCGGTTTCACGATGTTTCCGCTTGACGCGTACCGCAAAGGCGGATGGGCTAATATGCGCGTTGTGAGCAGTGACGAAATGCTGTATATTCCGCGTTTTTGTCCTGATTGCGGCGCGAAAATTGACGCAAAGGAACTGTCGGACGAGGAGTGATTGAATGGACAGACTGACAAAGCGCGATGAAAACGGCGTCGCGGATTTGACAGGGAATTTCGACGCGGAAAAGATATACAATTTCCTGCGGGATAATCTTTCCGTGTTGGACGCCCTCGCGTTTCAAGGTATTTTGACGCGTCTGGCGAAATACGAGGATACCGGAGCGGCGCCGGAAGAATTTCATGACCTGAAAGAGCGGGAATGGATTTCCGTGGAAAAACGCCTGCCTCATAAAAATGAGCTTGACGACACGGAATATGACGTTTTGATTTATGACGGCGCCAATGTGGCCAACGTGATATATTGCCTGACGCAAGAAAGCGGTTTTGGATATTGGAAGCCGACCCGCGATTTCCAGACGTCGCCTGTTGTGGAATACGAGTGGATACCAATAACAGGCGT
>CAJOFP010000322.1 GCA_905233795.1 uncultured Oscillibacter sp.
GAACGGCGGGTATCGCTATGTGAGATTCTCCACATAGCTCCAAAACGCCCTTTCACAGAGAGCGGATCAGACATATTCAAAAATACCGTGTTGTTGCCTCAATACTGTTGTGACGTAGTTCTGCGAAAACCATGATTGGAGTATAACAGGGAATTTCGGCTTTGTCAATAATGATTCCAGAAAAATTTTGGATTTCTACTTATTATACAAAAATATAAATTACGGAATACTCCAATTTATTGGAATTATCTAAATATTAAAATAAAAATATATGAATTTTAATTTTTATCCGGATGCGATTATAAGCGTTTATATATTTTATACTGTTTAACCTTATAATTAAAATCAAATTTATATTTATTTAGAAAAGCGTGGAAAAATACGGATGTTCCGGCGGAAGTTCCGACGGATGTTCCGGCTATTCCGGCGGAAGTTCACGCGGATATTCCGGAGGACAAAAATTTCAGTTGATTTTCAAATCAATACGGCGTATAATAAAAACGTCACGGAGACAGGTTAAATCAAAAAAGGGGGAGTTCATATGGAAAGAGCCATTGACATGGCGCAACATATCTTTGAGAGATATAAACTGGTATCGGGCGGCGACGTGATTGACGAAATGAAGCTGCATAAACTGTTGTATTTTACCCAGCGCGAGTCGATTGCCGTTACGGGGGAGCCTATGTTTCCGGAAAAGTTTTTCGGATGGAAATATGGCCCGGTATGCAAAGACGTAAGACTTTGCTATTCAGCGGACGGTATGGTCAGCGATGATATTCGACCCGTATCCAATGAAAGCGCGTATATCGCCAACAGTATCGTCGCGCAATATGGCGGTTATGAATCATGGAAACTCAGCGAACTTTCGCACAGGGAAATCTCATGGCGGAACGCTCGAAAGGGACTGTCGCCGAATCAGAACGGAGACAGAGCGCTTCTGATGGAAGACATTCGGAAAGACGCGGAAAAAGTACGTCCTTACGATCCCCTTTATGATATGTATTATGACGAATTTGAAGACGCGGAGGGATCGGTTTGATAGGAAAAGCCTGTATATCCGTTACGAAATACTATGACAGACGCTCCCAGCGCATGGGATTGAAGGAGCGACCGATTCTCGTGATAGGAAGTTCTGATTCAACGGATTTTGTCGCGCTCCCCATTTCCCGCGTGACGCGGTCGCAATATCTGGATCCGGATTATGATTATCCGTTGGAAATCGCTGATTTTCCGACTATGAAGCTGACCGCGAAATCATATATACGGACTCATAAACAATTTATCGCCAATGACGCCGAGATTACGAGAGTGATTTGCGATTTCAAATATGATTATCCCGCCGCGTATACATCTGTTCTTAGGCTGGCGGAGCAATTTCAAAAAAATCTTTTTGAACGCGCCTTTTAATATTTAATTAAACGGCGAAATAGGAGAATAAAAATATGGCGACGATATTTGACGCGGCGAAATATATTTTAGAAAAGAGCGGCAAGCTCTCTACGATGAAACTCCAGAAACTCTGTTATTACGCTCAGGCGTGGTCTCTCGTCTGGGATGACGAGCCTCTTTTTGATGAGGACTTCGAGGCGTGGGCAAACGGTCCGGTCTGCCCGGAACTCTTCTCCGTCAGTAAAGGACAATTCGCCGTGACATCAAAAGAAATGCGGGGCGACAGTGAAAATCTTACTGACGGTCAAAAAGATACGATCAATGAGGTCTTAAAATACTACGGAGACAAGAACGCCCAATGGCTGAGTCAGTTGACGCATATGGAAGACCCGTGGAAAGAGGCGAGAAACGGATTGCTGCCGGGAGAAAAATGTAACGCGATTGTGACCAAAGAAAGCATGGCGATGTACTATGGCGGACTCTAAACGCAAAAGAAAACAGGTCAAGAGGGAACAAAATCCCAATCCGATCCCCAAAGAGCAATGAACCCTGTCTCCAACGATCTCTCGACGGGTAAACCCGGACAATATTATGTCTCTGCAATTTTAGTTCAGAAAAAGCAGCCTGTAATATGGTGAAGAAAAATAAAGAAATACGAGCTGTTCGACAAAGAAATAACAAAAAGTTCAAATATAAATTACAAATTTTCTGAATAAGAAAAAAAGACCCCTCCGCCAATCAGCGAAGGGGTCAAAACGTCATACATATATAAATATTATCCTGTTTGCGCCTGTAAACGCCCTGTAAGCGCGTGTGTTTTCAGGGGTATATTTATATACGAATCCAGCCAGACGCATTTTTCCATTTTTTACCGTTGTGAAAAATCCGTAAATTTCGCGTTTTAACTCATGTTTTGCGCCGAAAAGTTACGCTATAATTTGATCAGGCGCGACTGTTTTTATAGATGAGAATCATCGGGACGCGTGATAAATTCGGCGTCCACCCAGCCGTTGACCGTGCAGATTTTCCCAATGGCTTCCAGACAATAAGCGTGAGTTCCGTTGCGGTTGATCGCCGTTATCTTCGCCTCTCCGCCTTTGCAGGAATATCCGTTCGCGGCGTATGAATCTTTATAATGAACCGCGCCGTTGAATACCACTTCATCGCCGACTTTGAGCGTCTCCGGATTAATCGCGCTTCCGGCGACGCCCTCAATGGAGCTTGCGTCCACCCAGCCCTCAACGCCCGCGCCGATCAGATGATACGGATGCTGTTTGCCGGACGCGACAGCCGTCACCGTGGCGGTACAGGCTTTGGCCGACGCCGACCGGGAACCGGAATAAGCGCTGACATATTGAATATTTCCCGTAAAATTTACAACGTCGCCCATCGCCACCGCGCCGCTCGTATTGGGAACGGAAACGGCGTCGGCTTTGTCGGCGTATTTCGGGACGCCGAATCCCCGGATATACCGTCCGTTTACGGCGATATTCCGACGCTTTACCATGTCGCTGTAATTGCCCTCTATAACAGTAATCACACCGCCCGCGACTTGCTCGACAATTCCGACGTGATCGGGAGAGCCAACATTATCGCCTTTGCCGCTATCCTGCCAGTCATAAAATAAAATATCCCCCGGCATAGGGATATAAGCGTCATTCTCGGGAATAATATCCGTCAGACCCGCCTCAATCGCGGCGGCTGATACGGTCGCCGCGCACCACGGATCTGTCTTCGTCAGTTTATAATTCCGCGCCAGCGGCTTATGATTGTTATAAATATTTATAATCTTCATGTGAGAGCCGTTCGACTCTTTCAGACCGAGCCAGCCTTTCATAACGCTAACGACTTTTTGTCTCAGTTGAGCTTGCGTCATGACGTTTCGCCCCCTTCCCGTGTCGCGTCCGCATGGTTGATATAATCCTGAATGGCCTGATTAGAAGTCAAAAGACGTTTCATTTCGTCCAGCGCCTCATCCACCCAGCCGGAGAATATATCAAACGAAATCCAGCGGGCGATATACGGGAAACGCTGAATGAATAAATCATAGACCTGACGGAGTTTTAATTTTCCGGTTCCGCCGCCGAGATCGCGTTCGGCGTTCGTGACCGCCAGCAGGAGCCATGCTTTGACGGCGGTAATCTGATCGTCCGACGGACGCGTGAGAAAGATATACAGCCACGCGGCCAGTATCAGGATCACAAAGACCGCCGCGAAAAGCGGCAGGTTATCCAAGAGAACCTGTGTGGTTTTGAATGTCATTGAAATTATCTTGGAGCAAAAACATCATGGACGAAGATAAAAAGCAATCGTTCACCGAAAAAATTTCAAGCAGCTTCCTGCGCGGGCTGTTGGTCATTGTGCCGCCCGTGATAACAATTTTCGTGCTGAAATGGCTAACAACGCCCAAAAGACGCCCAGCGCAAGTAAAACGATATGGCTTGTCTTGCGTTTTTTCTCTGTCATGTTTGATATTCCTCCCCTCACGCTCTCACGCGACGCCAAGCCGGGACAATATGAACATGACGCCCGCGCCGACAATCGCCGTAATCAAATAACTGACGATCTGACGCCATTGTTCGCCGTCGCGGTTTTCGATGGCTTTTAATCTCTCGCCCTGTTCTTCCTGCGCTTTGACCATATTTTCCACGCTCTGCGCCAGTTTTTCGACGGAAAGCGCGAGCGCGTGAATTTGGCCGGTTGTCTCTTCCAGCGCTTTCAGTCTCGCGTCCTGACGCTGATTCGCCTCTTCCATGCGCCGGGCGAATTCGTCATGCTCGGCGCGGGAAATCGGATTGTCTGTCATGCGGAAACACCTCCGTGATCTGTGATTGTTTTGTTATTCGTAGA
>CAJOFP010000323.1 GCA_905233795.1 uncultured Oscillibacter sp.
ATACAAGCCTGTTGCGGCCGCCAGTACATGGTCGAAAGTGACCGGCGTTTCAACACATCAATTAACTGAAAATTGTCTTATATACGATTCCGAATTTCCGCTGAAAACCGATTTAAATAATTTTAAAGCGTCTCTCGCGGAAATTCCGTTGACCGTTGTCTATCTATTAGCGACGCCCGTCACTTATCAGCTTACTTCCACCGAAATCACAACCCTGCTGGGCTATAATCAAATCACGTCCGACGCCGGGGAAATTAATTTAACTTATCGCGCCGATCCGAATTTAGCCTATCAAAATCAACAGGCTGAAATCACCGCGTTAAAATCCGCGTTTTTATCCCTCGGCGGCCATATATAATCTAAATATAATCAATATTATCAAAAAATTTAAAAATTAAAAATCTAAAATGAAATCAAAATTTTAATGAAAAGCAGGAGGAAATCCCGTTATGTTTTCATTGAGAGCGTTTATCAAGACCGGGCTTTTGGGCGCGGTCGGCATTATGGCGGATTATCAGATTATTTTAAACGCCGCCGGATGGCTGGAAAAGAATGTCTTACTGGAAGAAGACTTGGCGGAAATTCAGGCGGCTTTGGACGCCCGTGAACATACCGCTGACAATCCCGAAAGCGCGAGTAACAGCGGCGAAAACGCCGACAATCCCGAAAGCGCGAGTAACAGCGGCGAAAATATTCTTCAAGAGGCGTAAAATATGTCGGAAAAACAAACGGCGAATCAAAATAAAAATAATCAAAAAAATCCCGCGCGCGAAAAATTATCCCGCGCCGAGTATGGCCGGATTTTATTACAAAACGGCATGATCCCGGACGCCGTCACGCTTTCTGAAATGAATATCAGCCGCGCCGAGGCGCAATTAATTATTGCCCGCGCCCGGATAAATAAAATTTAATAAAATATAAAAAATAATAAAAACCCCTCTTTTTCAAGAGGGGCTTTTTTATTTTATTTTATTAATAATTCCAGTATAAACACAATCAGACAACAGGAGACCGCGACAGGAAACAAGCCCAGACCGATCCAAGATAGAAATATGCCTAAAATCAACGCCGCCGCGCCCGCAAGCGGCGAACGCGTCGCGTCAATCATCGCCGGAAACGTCATGACCGCCAGCGTAATATATGGGACGTAATACAAAAACGAACGCAAAAAGCGATTTTTAATCTCACGGCGGAAAATCGTCAACGGCAGAACCCGGATTAAATAAATCACAATCGCCATCACAGCGAGATAAATATAAATATTATTATTTATCATGATATTGATTCCACTCCGTTTTGATCGCCGTCCTGTATATTATTATTATTAATATTATTAATATCAATCGGGAAGAACGCCGCCGCCAACGCCGATAAAATCAGCGTTAATAAAATCGTCCGGGAGCCGCCGGATAACGCCGGGAGAAATCTGGTGAAAATATAACTGGACAGGAAACTCAAGCCGATAAAAAATAAAATAATTTTATTTTCTTTCGCCGGCGGGATAATCACGGCGAGAAACATCCCGAATAACGCCACGCTGAACGCGCTGACAGCCCGTTCCGGCATGAAATTTCCCGCCATGACGCCGACCGCCGTACCAATCGCCCAGCACGGCACGGCGGTTAAATATGACCCGTAAGAGTAAAACGGATTTAAATATTTAGGCCGCGCCACGGCGATTGCGAATAACTCATCCGTGACGGAATAGCCAATCAACATGCGATGGCATAAATTTAAACGCGGGTTCAAACGCTGGCTTAAAGCGAAACTCATTAATAAATATCTCGCGTTGGCGATTACCGTCACAACCGCCATTTCCCAATACGACGCGCCCGCCGCGATGACCGTCAAAGCCGCGTATTCCCCGGCGGACGCCACGCCGAATAAACTCAATAAAAAGCCCTGCCACGCGTTCAGACCGATATTCCGCGCCGCGATTCCCAATGAAAACGATACCGCGAAATAACCCAATCCGATGGGAACGCCGTCCCGCATTCCCTGTAAAAATTCTTTTCCGCGCATAATTTTCAATCTTTCTTGTATAAATTATATTTATTTATTATGTCAATCAAGCGTTAAACAAGCGTTAAAAAATGAACCTCGCCCCCTGTCCCCCTCTCCTAAATAGGAGAGGGGGAACTAAATTTTTAGATTTCCGGCGTAAAATATTTATAAATATTATATTTTATTATATTTCAGACGGAATTTTTATTATTTCGTCCCCCCTCTCCTTATAAGGAGAGGGGGACAGGGGGTGAGGTTCATTTTCAACCCTTGATTGGCATTTATAATTTATTTATCTAAAATATTTGTCATATGCCGTCATTTCGCTGGAATTATTTAACAATTTCTCAGATGCGCGTTCATGCCGACCTGTAAAGAACGCTGGACATCTTCGTCAAAGGCGTTCGCGGTCATGGCGATAATGGGAATTTTTTTCGCGTCGGGATGGCTTGACGCCCGGATTGCCACTGTCGCCTGTAAGCCGTCCATAACGGGCATACGAATATCCATTAAAACCGCGTCGAAATAGCCCGCCGGATGGGATTCAAATAAATTTACGGCTTCCTGTCCGTTTTCGGCGCGTTCGGCGGTCATGCCGCCCATGTCCAGTAATTCTATCATGATTTCGGCGTTTATATCCATATCCTCGGCAAGCAAAATCCGGCGTCCGTCCAGCGTGAAATTATCGTCCTGATTATGATTATTATCCTGATTATTATTTTTATTATTTTTAATCGCCTGTTGAAACTCGTACAAAATCCCGGACGCGAACAAAGGCTTCGGAATAAAGCCGTTGACGCCGGCTTGTATCGCGTCCTGTT
>CAJOFP010000324.1 GCA_905233795.1 uncultured Oscillibacter sp.
CCCACGGATCCGCGTGAAAATAACCCGTGGAAAAATCAAACCGTGACGGATTTCGCCATTCAGGAAGATTTGATTGCGTTAGAATCCGGTCTGAAACAGAATTTAAATACTATATCCAATCCGCCGGACGCGCTTCTGCCGCGTATTGTATGGACTTCCAGCGATCCGAGTATAGCCACTGTAAATGCGAACGGACAGGTTATCGCGCTGAACGCCGGAAGCGCGACGATTACCGGGACGCGGGGCGATTTTTCAGACGCTTGTCAAGTCACTGTCACGGGCGAATTACTGCCTTTGATAGATATACCGGCGGGCATGTGGAATTATCGTGAAATTCGCTATGTCTATCAAAATCAGATTATCAATCCCCCGCATGAAAATACTTTCGCGCCGGATGAGGCTTTTACTTGGGCTGACGCTTTACAGGCTTTATATCAGCTCGCGGGAACTGTCAATAATAATTCCGCCGCCTCAGAACAGCAAACGCGGTATCACAACGCGCTGGACTGGGCCAAGCAATATAGTTTAATCGGCATCGCGTCCGATGAGAAATTTGAACCGGATCGCGCTATCTCAAGACAGGATTTGGCGTTATTGCTCTATCGCTATGACACGATTTATATGGGCTATTCCGGCAAAAACGAAATCAATCTGGACGCGTACCCGGACGCGCAAAATCTGGACTGGGAAGCGGCGGCGGCTTTGCGCTGGGCGTTGGAATATAAAATCATGACCGGAACCCCGGAGGGCAATTTAAATCCCGACGGCTTGACAACGCGTTCCCATGCCGCCGTGATTTTCTATCGCTATGGACAAATCGGGCATAATAAGCGCCAATTCCGCAATATGGAGGCTTTATTATTGCGTCAACGCGCCAAACTTCTGCCGATTCTGCCCGCCGAACCGATTACCAAAAAAATCGCTTTATAATAAAATATAATTTATATGATTAATAAATAATAATTATAATTATTATTATAAAAGGGGGACGCGGAAATATGGCCGTTTATCTGACCGGCGATACGCACGGGGATTTTTCCAGATTCGCGCCGGACGCGTTTCCCTGTCAGGACAGCATGACTAAACAAGATTATGTGATTATCTGCGGCGATTTCGGCGGCGTCTGGAACGGAAGCCCGGAAGAACAGGAAAATTTGGCTAATTTAGACGCTTTGCCTTTTACCACGCTGTTCGTCTCCGGCAATCATGAGAATTTTGATCTGCTCGCGTCGTATCCCGAAGAAATATGGAACGGCGGACAAACCCGTAAAATCCGTCCGTCCGTGCGCTTATTAACTCGCGGACAGGTATTTGATTTAAACGGCAAAAAATTTTTTACGATGGGCGGCGCGTCCAGTCGGCGCGTGAAAATCTTAAAACCCGACGATTTGTTATTTAAATTTAAATTACGCTGGAATAATATTTTAAAACGCCCGTACTGGATTGAGAATTTCAACTGGTGGCCCGCCGAACTGCCCAATAAACTTGAATATCAGACGGCGCGGGAAAATTTAGACGCCTGTGACTGGAATATAGATTATATTATTACCCATTGCGCCCCCACTTCCGTACAAAATTTATTGGATTTGCGGGAAGCGCATAGACAAGGCTCTTATCTGCCCAATGATTTCACGGATTTTCTGGACGAAATCGCAAACCGCGCCCGTTTTCAACTCTGGTTTATGGGTCATTATCACGGCGATATTGCGTTAAACAATCGCTTTTTAATCTTATATAATCAAATTATTAAATTAAATCAAGATTAAATAAAAATTTTAGAAATTTAAAGAAGGGATCGAAAATGCAGGGAAAACGTCTGACGATTATACTTTCTATTTCCATCGCGTTGTCAATAGCGGCGATTATACTTGTCATTTTTCTGTTTTTACATATTCGGAACCGACCGCCCCGTATGCCGCCCGATCTCACCGGGGAATGGATTCAAACCGATATTGACGGTCTGGATTATTATCACATCGCGTCTGTCCGTGACGGTTTAATCTCCGTTTATCGCTATCGTCCCGCCTATGACGACAGCGAATTGATCTGGATCGGCACTTGTCCGCCGCCGCAAACCCCGAAAGAGCCATATAAATGGGACTCTGAAAATCGTGTTCCTCACAATCAAAAATCTATTTATACTCTTAGAAATGATACGCTTGCTTTTCGTTACGAAAAAGGTTTGATCTGCTTTGACATATCTTTTAATGCCATTTTAAAAATGGCGGTTACTATGGAACGCTGGGGGACGCCCTCACAATTCGACAATCCGCAATCGCCTAATAATAATATCTCCGGCGAAATCGCGCCGCCGGATGAAATTCCCGCCGCTTGA
>CAJOFP010000325.1 GCA_905233795.1 uncultured Oscillibacter sp.
GGGCGTCCTGATTGGCGGCGCGTTCGTGTTTATTCTCCAGCTTCTGACGTATCGGGAGACGGACGCGAAAAATCTGCTGTAACTCTTGATTGATATTTATAATATTTATATTTAATATTTATATTTAAAATTTAAAAGTGAAATATCTTTCAAAATATCTTGTCAACGGAAAGGATAAAAAAATGGATTGTCGGACGGATATTTTATCGCTGCGGGACGCGTTGAATTATCTGCGGGGCGTCCCCGGTCAGCTTGTGGAGACAAACGTGGAAGTCAACCCGGAGGCGGAACTGTCCGGGGTTTATCGTTATGTGGGCGCGGGCGGTACGGTCAAGCGTCCCACAAAGACGGATGGCCCGGCGATGTTGTTCAGGAATATAAAAAAACATCTGGAAGCGGAAATTATAATCGGACTTCTGGCAAGCCGGGAACGCGTGGCGCGACTGTTCGGATGTAAAAAAGAAGAATTAGGCCGACTGGTTCAGTCCTGCGCCGCGAATCCCGTTCAGCCTGTTGTGATTGACGCTCCCGCGCCTTGTCAGGAAATTACGCGTTTCGCAAACGAACCGGATTTTGATTTATATAAAATGATTCCGGCTCCGACCAATACGCCCGTGGACGCGGGGCCATATATCACGCTTGGCATGTGTTACGCCACTCATCCCGATACGGGATTGTCAGACGTGACGATTCATAGAATGTGCATACAATCAAGAGATGAATTGTCGATTTTTCTCCAGCCCGGTTCGCGTCATATCGGGGCTATGGCGGAACGGGCGACGGAATTGAATCAGCCTTTGCCGATTTCGGTTTCAATCGGCGTTGACCCGGCGATTGCGGTTACGTCCTGTTTTGAGCCGCCTACCACGCCTCTTGGATTTAACGAATTGTCAATCGCCGGGGCTTTGCGCAAACGTCCGGTTGAACTGGTGAAATGCGTATCGATTCAGGAACACGCGATTGCCAACGCGGAATATGTAATTGAAGGGGAGATTTTACCCGGCGGTAATCATGTAATCGAAGATCAAAACAGCCATACGGGATTCGCAATGCCGGAGTTTCCCGGTTATAACGGCCCCGCGTCTCATGAATGCTGGCTATTAAAAGTAAAAGCCGTTACACACAGGAAACGCCCTATTATGCAGACCTGTATCGGACCCAGTGAAGAACATGTCAATATGGCGGGCATTCCCACGGAAGCCAGCGTATTGGGCATGATTGAAAAAGCGTTGCCCGGAAAAGTCCTGAATTGCTATTCGCACAGGGCGGGCGGCGGCAAATATATGATGATTCTGCAATGCCGCAAGACCGTTCACACGGACGAGGGAAAACAGAGACAGGCGGCGTTATTGGCGTTTTCCGCGTTCCCGGAATTGAAACATGTGATTTTAGTGGATGAAGATGTGGATATTTTTGATACGGACGACGTTTTATGGGCGATGAATACGCGTTTCCAAGGGGATCGGGATATTATCACGATTCCGGGCGTTCGGTGCCATCCGTTGGATCCGTCCAGCAATCCGGCCTATTCGGATTCCATCCGGGATATTGGTATCAGTACGAAAACGATTTTTGACTGTACCGTTCCGTTTTCCATGAAAGAGCGATTTATACGCGCTCCGTTTATGGAATTGGACCCGAAAAAATGGCTGCCTGATTTTATATTTTAATTTATATTTTAAAACGCGTCTGAGAAACGGAACTGGCTATGGAAAAGAAACGGCGTATTATTTTAGGCGTCAGCGGCGCGTCCGGATCGATTCTGGCTTGGCATATCGCAAGCGCTTTGAAAGAATCCGGCGTGGAAACGCATATGATTATATCGGACGCGGCGGCGCGTACATGGACGATAGAGACGGGCCGTCCATTGTCAGACTTGACGAATTTGGCGGATATATTATATGATAATCAAGATATATCGGCGGCTGTCGCAAGCGGTTCTTTTTATACAATGGGCATGTTGATTGTCCCATGCAGTATGAAAACGCTGGCGGGCGTCGTCACGGGCTATACGGATAATTTATTGCTGCGGGCGGCGGACGTATGCCTGAAAGAGGGAAGAAAATTAATTTTATGTCCCCGCGAAACGCCTTTGAGTAAAATTCACTTGAGAAATCTCTATACGGCGGCGGATTTGGGTTGTATCATCGCGCCGCCTATGCTAAGTTTTTACAGCGGACAGAAAAATATCGAAGATCAGATTGATCATATTGTGGGAAAATTGCTGATGTTATTTGATCTGGATTATCCGGCTTTTCGTCCGTGGGAGGGCGCGAAATTGTGAATGATAAAAATATAAAGCGCCTGCGGGCTGTTTTCGGCGAGGGCCGGTAT
>CAJOFP010000326.1 GCA_905233795.1 uncultured Oscillibacter sp.
GGGTCAGGAATTGCCGAAGATATACGATCCGCAAAAGACGGAAAATAAAATATATAAAATGTGGGAGGAGGCCGGATGTTTCAAAGCGGAGCCGGATTCTAAAAAAGAGCCGTTTGCGATTTCCATGCCGCCGCCGAACGTCACGGGACAGTTACACATGGGTCACGCGCTGGATGTGACGTTACAGGATATTTTGATTAGATATAAAAGAATGCGCGGATACGCGGCGTTATGGGTGCCCGGTACGGATCACGCCGGAATCGCCACGCAGATTAAAGTGGAAGAGTATTTGCGCGAAAACGAGGGAAAAACAAGATATGATTATGGACGCGAAAAATTTTTACAGCGCGTCTGGCAGTGGAAAGAACAGTACGGCGGACGGATTGTCGAACAACAGAAAAAATTGGGCGCTTCTTGCGATTGGTCAAGATCGCGTTTTACAATGGATGAGGGATTGTCCAGAGCGGTTCGGGAAGCGTTTTGCAATTTATATGAAAAAGGCTTGATTTATAAAGGCAGTCGGGTAATTAACTGGTGCCCGCATTGTTTAACGGCGTTATCGGACGCGGAAGTGGAATATATAGATAAACCGGGGCATTTATGGTATATTAATTATCCGTTGGCGGACGGTTCGGGTTATTTGACGGTAGCGACGACGCGTCCCGAAACGATGATGGGCGACACGGGCGTAGCGGTGAATCCCGATGACGAAAGATTTAAAGATTTAGTTGGGAAAACGTGTATATTGCCGCTGATGAATCGGGAAATTCCGATTGTAGCGGATGAATATGTGGAAAAGGGATTTGGTACCGGCGCGGTCAAAATGACGCCCGCGCATGATCCGAATGACTTTGAGGTTGGTCTGCGGCATAATCTGGAAATTATAAGATGTATAGATGATGACGGAAAGATTAATGAAAACGGCGGAAAATATAACGGCTTGGATCGTTACGAGTGCCGGAAACAGGTTGTAAAAGACTTGGAAGAGCTGGGATATTTGGTCAAGACGGAAGATTATAATCACAATGTCGGGACTTGCTATCGCTGTCATAACGATGTGGAGCCGCTTGTTTCGGCGCAATGGTTCGTGAAAATGGCGCCGTTAGCGAAAGAGGCGTTACGGGTAGTCCGGGACGGCGAAGTGAAATTTGTGCCGGATAGATTCGCTAAAATATATATAAATTGGATGGAAAATGTGCATGACTGGTGTATCTCGCGCCAGTTATGGTGGGGACATCAGATTCCGGCGTGGTATTGCGACGAATGCGGGCATATTAATGTAAAACGGACGGATCCGACGGAATGCGAAAAATGCGGAAGTAAGAAACTGACCCGTGAAGAGGATGTTTTAGATACTTGGTTCTCATCGGCGTTATGGCCGTTCAGCACGCTGGGATGGCCGGATCAGACGGCGGATTTGGATTATTTTTATCCCACAAGCGTATTGGTAACGGGTTATGATATAATCTTTTTCTGGGTTTCGCGTATGATTTTCTCCGGCTGTGAACACATGGCGAATTATAAAAAATTAAACGGGGAAAAGATTAATAAAATACCGTTTTATAAAGTATTGATTCATGGATTAATCCGGGACGACAAAGGCCGTAAAATGTCGAAATCGCTGGGGAACGGGATTGATCCGTTAGAGATGGCGGACAAGTACGGCGCGGACGCGTTAAGATTTAATTTAATCACGGGCAACAGTCCGGGCAATGATTGCAGATTTTATGTCGAAAAATGTGAGGCCATGCGCAATTTCGCCAATAAAATCTGGAACGCGAGCCGGTTTGTATTAATGAATCTGGAAGATATTAATAATAGCGCGGGCGAAAATAATAAAAATATTAAAAATAAAAATAATTATTATAAAATCCCGGATGTGACAAATCTGGAGCGCGAGGACAAATGGATTTTAAGCAAGTTAAATGATTTAATCCGGGAAGTGACGGAAAATCTGGAAAATTATGAAATCGGCGTGGCGTCGGCGAAAATATATGATTTTATCTGGGATGATTATTGTGACTGGTATATTGAGCTGACAAAAGGCAGATTAAATAATAATAATAATTTAAATAATAATAATTTAGATAATATATCGGGATTCACGGCGCGGAATGTGTTATGCTATGTTTTGACGGAAATATTAAAATTATTGCATCCGTTTATGCCGTTTATCACGGAGGAAATTTATCAAAACTGTCCGAGAGATGAAGAAAATAAATATTTAATTACGGCCTCATGGCCGGAATATCGGGAAATATTTAATTTCCCGGAGGACGAAAACGCGATGGAAGCCGTCATGGAGACGATCCGGGCGATTCGG
>CAJOFP010000327.1 GCA_905233795.1 uncultured Oscillibacter sp.
ACCGGACAGTAACAAAACCGGTTTTTGTCGGCTCCACAGGATTCGCCGCATACGTTCCGACAGATCGGCGTCCGCCGCGACCAGTTCCGTTTCCCCGTCCTCCGATTCCGTCGCGTAACGGACTTTTTCCAAGTCCGGGTCAAGGAGCGCCCGGAAGATTTCCCGCAGACGCTCCATCCGTCTCAGCGCGGGCGGTCCCAGATAATATCGGACGCTCTGATAAACACACTCCAGCGCCTTTTCCGGTCTGACCAGAAGCCGCGCGTAATTCTCGAACGGTTCGCCGCGCGGCGGTTCGGACAGTTTTCGTTTCAGCGGGGTAAAGATTTCAGCCAGCGTCTCCGCGTCCCGGACGCGTCTTTCGTCTCGAAGCATACGTTCCATCATTTTCAAATCTCCTGACTTCATCGTTACGCCAAACATTTGTCGGGCCGTTTCCGGCAGTTTATGCGCCTCATCTATAATCAAAGCGGAACAATCCGGCAGGATTGGCTTTCTGTTTTCAAAGCGGTGGAGGCGGTCCGCGAGCAGCAGATGGTGATTGCATATCTGAAACAGGCGCGGGTCGTTGACGCATTGATCCAAAAAACTGAAATACCGGCAGTTTTTTCCGCGGCATTGGCATCTGTCCGGAATCCGGACGCGCTCCCTGTCGTAATTTTTCAGCCCGACCGTCTCGCCGACTCCCGGCGTGTTCAGGAGCCGCCGCAAGGCTCTCATATCTTTCCGATTCCTTTTTTCGGCGGAAATCTCCCGCAGACGCCATTTTAACAGTTCGTCGCAGACATAATGCCGCTTTCCTTTCCGAATGACCGAATCAAGCGGCTGATCGATCACGCGCTCTTCCAGCAGGACTTTCGACAAAAAAGGGATGTATTCATTCCGCACAGCCTCCTGCAGGGCGATGCCGGAAGTGGAAATAACAATCGGCTGAAAAGGCAGACCGCATGAGCGGCGGAATCTCAGGAACATGACGCCCGCGGCGAGGTAGGCGTAGGTTTTTCCGATTCCGGTTCCGGCGTCGCACAGGGCGATGTCGCTGTCCAGCATGGCGTCGAGCAGACGGCTGGACAACGCGATTTGTCCGTCCCGTCTTTTCATGCCTCTGGCGGGCAACAGATCGTTGAATAAGCCGTCCAGTTCCTCATGCGGGTCTTGCCAGTCCATAACGGTTTTCGCTTCTCCTGTTATAAAAATGTATTTGTCCCCTGATTCGCGTCTCTCCGACGCGGGCGGGGGACATTTCGTCGTTTTGCGTTCGCTTTATAAAATATTCCATAAATATCAATTAATAATATAATAAATAATATAATAATATTTTCATACGCTCTCCCACAAACTTCAGGGATCGCCTGTTCCGAAAAAGCGCGTATAATTGAAAGTTTAATTGTTTTTACGCAACTTTTTAAAATCATATTTTCATTTCGTTCGGACGCGGTCGCCTCGTAAAAGGGCGCAATCATCCAAGGCCCTGACTGGCGGTTCTAACGAACTCTTCCAGCGGTCCCGTCACTCCCTGAAAAAAAGTAAGAGAATAGAAAGTGTGGTGAGGTACGCCGATGGTCTGATTATAATTCAAATACGCCGGACGCCTTCGATGTTCGCGCAAGACCATCGATTGTCCGCTCCGCGTCTTACGGAACGGAGAACGCGAAATCCCGCGTCCGCCATACGATCCCCCGGAGTAAGGCAATGTCGTTTAGTTAAGCAGAGGCGCTTTGAAGAAGTCCAAATTATCATTGGAATGGACTAAGCGGGACGGTATAAGAAAGATTTGGCTGATTGGGATTTTACATTACGGGGAAAAGAGCGATTGGGACGGATTGCCGTCAGAAATCTGGTTATCAAGAGGCATGGGTTCATGGAAATCGGGTCACGCTTCATATATTCCAGACAGATGGAAACAGCGGCGGCGAAACAGATTTTATAATCATATTTTTTCGTTTTGCTCTTCGGCGATTTAGGCGGGTCAACATGACAGGCAATCGCCCCGCAAAAATTGAAGCGGACAAGACCGGCGTAAATTTCCTGTTCCACATATTGACGCTTTCTGGCATGGAAATGAAGAAGGTCAAGCGTATATTTCAAATCGCGGAAAGAAGTTTCCTCACCCCAGCGCATATGATAAAGAGCCTTGATTTCCGAAAGGGAAAACTCTTCGACGCTGAGGTTCGTGGCGACGCATTCAAAGACGCCGGGCGCGATTTCCATGCGGAGAATACGGAGTTTCATGGGGAAGAAGGGATAATTTTCATCTGGGAAATGAAAAGCGGTACGGGACGAGAGGATCGTATAAGTTTCTCTGTCTTCC
>CAJOFP010000328.1 GCA_905233795.1 uncultured Oscillibacter sp.
CGTCCGTTGCGTTCCAACTCAACCGAAATTACATGCTCCCCGGATAAAATATACGACGGAAAACGCATGGCATGGGCGCAAATCGGACAGACCTGTAAAACCCGTTCCGACGGTTCTATTACCGGCCCCCCGGCTGATAACGAATACGCCGTTGAACCCGTGGGCGTGGAAATAATCACGCCGTCCCCGGCGATTTCCGTCAAATATTTTTCATCCGATTCTATCTTCAAGTGAATCACATGGGAAATAGGCCCCTCCCGAATCACGGCGTCATTTAAGCCTATATTATGATAAATTCGCTTCCCGTCACGCGTGACCGTTATATCTAACATCATGCGTTTTTCCGTTTTCAAGCCGTTTTTCAAATTATTTAATTTATACAGCGCGTCCAATTCCCCGGCTTCCAGTTCCGCTATAAATCCAAGCTCCCCCGTATTGACCCCCAATACCGGCACATGACTGGCCGCCGCTGTCCGCGCCAAATGTAAAATCGTCCCGTCGCCGCCGAATGTGACCAATAAAAACGCGTTCGACAGTTCTTTCTGTAACGGCTTTATATCCAGACCGTGAAACGCGTCTTTTTTGCGATCCCGGAACGGCGGACAAATTACTATCTGATAGCCGATTTCTTTTAAAATCCGTTCCGCCTCCCGCGTGGCTTTCATGCCGGGATCCCGATTCGGATTCGGGCATAATATAATCTTTTTATTTTTATTTATATTCTTATCCATATTTTTTAAATTCCTGAATCCGGCGTCCACCCCGATTTCCCCCCGTTTTTTATATATTTTAATTTTAATTATTTAATTTTAATTATCCAATTCCAAATGCGACGCTTCCACAATCCCCGGAATCTGATTGCTATCAAATTTTAAATCTAAATTATTATTTAAATTATTATTTAATAAAAATCCCAAATATTCAATATTGCCCTCCGGCCCCCGGATCGGCGACCATGTGATATTTAAAACCCGAAAATCCGATTCCGCCGCGTATTCTAAAAAATCTTTTAATACTTTCTCATGTATTTTCTTATCCCGGACAACGCCTTTCTTGCCGACAAATTCCCGTCCGGCCTCAAACTGCGGCTTAATTAAACAAATCACAAAGCCCTGATTTTTTATTAAATTTCTTAATACCGGCAATATTAATCTCAGCGAAATAAAACTCACGTCCACGCTTGCGAAATCCAATTCATCCGGGATAATTTCACGCGTCAAATATCTCGCGTTTGTACGCTCCAAGCAAATCACGCGTGAATCATTCCGCAATTTCCAAGCGAACTGTCCATAGCCGACATCCACCGCGTACACTTTCGCCGCGCCGTTTTGCAACATGCAATCCGTAAATCCGCCCGTTGACGCCCCTATATCCGCGCAGATTTTATTATTTAAATCTATTTTAAAATTTAATATCGCCTTTTCCAGTTTCAATCCGCCCCGGCTGACGTATTTTAACCCGCCCCGGATTTCTATATCTTGATTTAACAAATCATCACAATCCGCCGTCATGCCGGGTTTGTCAACGCGCTTATTTTTTATATACACTTCTCCCGCCATAATCGCCGCCCGCGCTTTTTCCCGGCTCTCAAATAATCCGCGTTCATATAAAATTATATCAATTCTCTTCTTGTCCATTTTACAATTTCCCGAATTTTTATTTATTTTATCGCGTCTTGAATCGCCTTTACAATCCCGTCGGCGTCCAGATTAAACGCGTTTTGCAATTCCGGTATACTGCCTTCCGGCGCGAATTTCGCGCCTAAATTTTTTAATATTAATCTTTTGGGACTTTGTCCGGCCTGATTTAATATCGCCGCCGCCCGTTCGCCCACGCAGCCCTCGTTCATACAATCCTCTAAAAATAATAATAAATCGCAATCGCCCAGCGCGTTTTGAATTTCGTCCGGGTATAACGGCGCGACTTGATTGAATTTCCAGACTTCCGTCGAAATTCCAAGATTTTTTAACTTTTCCGCCGCCTCTAAAATTATATTAATCAATATCCCATACGATACTAATTTTATTTTTTTATTATTTTTATTTATATTATTTAAATTAATATTATTAATATTATTATTAATAATATTAATAAAACGCGCCCCGGACGTATCAAACGTATCTTGAATAAAAACGCCCTCGCCGCCTCGCGGATAGCGTATCGCCACCGGTCCTGTCTCGTCAAATAACGCCTGTTTCAGCATGGATTTTAATTCCGCGAAATTCGACGGACAGAATATTTTATATCCCGGAATCCCGGATAAAAATAATATATCGAAACAGCCGTGATGGGTTTCGCC
>CAJOFP010000329.1 GCA_905233795.1 uncultured Oscillibacter sp.
CCCCGCGAAACCGGTAATCTCAAACACTTCCATGACCGCCTTGTTCACGTTCTTGATCGCAAGCGAACCGTCTTTGCGGCGTGTGACGGAATATGCCCGCTTGATGGCGCGCAGTCCCGCGCTGGAGATATATTCCAGCTTGCCCATATTGAGAATCAGGCTGTCGAAACGCTCGGCCATGTCTAACAGGATTTTTTCCGCGTCCGGCGCGGAAGTCGCGTCAAGACGGCCGATCATTTGCAATTCGCCCTCCGCGCCGCGATTGATTAATTTCATATTCAGCATATTAAAACCATTCCTTTTATTATTATTTTTTTAATCAGCTTCTATCCGATCCGGACAGTTCAAACCGATTTTTTAATTTAATATATTTTTTTAAATTATTTTATTATATTATTTTTGCTTTATTAATCCGGCTGTCCCGTGACCAGCTTCCACGCCCCGCTGTCCCGGAACGCTTTTAAAATTTCCCCGTCCAGACTGCCGTCACGCTCCATGTCATCCAGAATAAACCATACTTTTTCCAGCGGCATAGGCGGTTTATACGGTCTGTCTTTCGCGGTCAGCGCCTCGAAAATGTCTAAAATCGTCAGCAGTCTCACTTCTTTTGGAATCTCATCGCCGTGTAAATGATTGGGATAGCCTTTGCCGTTTAACAATTCATGATGTTGCGAGGCCCAGAACGGAACCTGTTCGTATAATTTCGGAAATGTAACCCGGCTTAAAATATTCCATGTGGAGGCGGCGTGTCCCTGCATGATTTCCCGTTCCGTCGCCGTCAGAGTTCCGCGCCGTATGGACAATTCCGCGGCTTCCTGTTCCGTAAAAAGCCGTTGCCGCTCCCCGTTTTCGTCTATATATCTTTTTTCCGCCAGTTCCATGACGCGCTCGTAATCCGGATCGGACAAAAATCCGGCTGAGTTTACTTTTTCAATAAATTCCAGAATCTCCCGGCGTTCTTCCGTCGCCCGCTCATATTCTTCCGGCGTGATTCTACGCTCCAACAGCGCGATTTTATCCAGCAGGGCCAGCCGGATAAAACGGTCTTTGATACGCTCCATATCCAATCCAAGCCGCGTCGCCTTGTCCATGATTTCCAGCGGGACAGTTAATTTGCCCACGTCATGCAGTCCGACGCTCATCAACAGCGCCCGCCGCTGATCCTCATCATAGCCCCACGGATCGCCCGTCTCTTTTTGCCATTGCAGAAAAGCCCCGGCCATACGCACCATATTGCGCGTGTGATTCGCGTTGTACGGCGAACGCTCGTCAATCGCGGTCGAAAGCGCGCCCACCAGAGAATCCAATAACAGCTCTATATCCTCCGCGTACTTGATTTTTAAATCCGACAGTTCCGTCATATCGCTTAACACGGCGACGACGCCTATTTTTTCTCCATCACGCGTCAGAAAAGACGTGACGACATACAGGCGCTTCACATGTTCGTCCGTCACATAGGGAACCAGATTTTCATGCTTGGCCGACGGGTCATAAATCGCGTTCAAAATAGATTGATTAAAATCATCATTTTCTTCCCTGTCAAAGAAAATCGCGGCGTAACGCTTCCCGATCATTTCTTCCGCGCTTTTTTCCAGAATCATTTCCGCCGCCGGATTGACGGAATTGACCACGCCGTCCATGCCGATTGTCAAGACGCCCTCTGACATATCCCGGAGGACGCTTTCTTGAATCCATTCCCTGTGTCCCGTCATTTTTTGACGCCTCCCGCGTTTTTTTATCATAATATCAAAATTCATAAATATAAAATCAATATAAAATTTATTATCTATATTAAATTTTATATTATTATATCTATAACGCCGGCAAGAATCAAGAGGCGGGAGGCGTATTTTGATATTGCGGGAATATCGCGGGAACGCGGCGAAAACGCGTTGATTGATTTCACGGCTTGAAAATCATCCTGTTGGCGCGTGTGAAAATCGCGCTTTACGACAGCGCGGCGCGTTTTTTACGCGATATTTATTTCTTTATTTCATATTAATATAATTAATAATATAATTTTAATAATATAATTAATATAAAGTCGCAAGAGATTCTTTTCTTGGCTCGCGTTGAATTTGCGGCTTGCATATGCGTTCCCGATAGTTTTCCGCTAAAAGTCCGCCATAATCGGCGCCTTTGAACTCTTTCTCTTGCTCCTCCGCCTTGTTCCCTTTCGGCCCGGTATTGCAGGCCATATTTTTCAATTCTTCCCGCGGCGTTTTTTCCATCATATCTTTAAATTCTTTTCTCGCCATGATTTCATCCGTTTTCCGGCGCAGCGCGGTTATGTC
>CAJOFP010000330.1 GCA_905233795.1 uncultured Oscillibacter sp.
CTGTCTTGCCGATTGCGCCGGTTAATTTGCGTAACGCCTGACTCATTAATCTTGCGTGCAGACCGACAAAGCTGTCGCCCATTTCGCCTTCTATCTCACTGCGCGGGACAAGCGCCGCCACGGAGTCAACCACAACGACATCCACCGCGCCCGATCTGACCAACGCTTCCGTGATTTCAAGTCCCTGTTCCCCTGTATCGGGTTGAGAAATTAACAAATCCTCGACTTTTACGCCGAGATTTCCGGCGTAATACGGGTCTAACGCGTGTTCGGCGTCGATAAACGCCGCGACGCCGCCGCGTTTCTGGGCTTCCGCGACGATATGCAGCGCGAGCGTCGTTTTGCCGGACGATTCCGGGCCGTAAATTTCAATTACGCGTCCTCTGGGCAGTCCGCCGATCCCAAGCGCGACATCCAGCGCGAGAGAACCCGTTGGAATCACAGCTATATTTTTATCCGCCCGATCCCCGAAACGCATAATCGACCCTTTTCCATACGCTTTTTCAATCTGCGCGATAGCCGTATTTAAAGCCTTGACTTTATCATCCGCCGGGGCCGGAGCCGGTAACGGCGATTTATCCCTTGCCATATTTTCAAATCCTCCTGATTTTTATTATATTATTATATTAATATTATTTAAATATCCGGGTAGCGCATACCCGTCACCACACGCGGAATGCCGTTCTTGTCATCATAATGCTGAATTTCGCCGTAGCCGTTGACACGCAAAATCAACGACACGTCATGTACCTGATTCACGCCGATTTCAAAAAAGATACGTCCGCCGGGATGAAGCGCGGGACGCCATTTTTCGGCGATAGCGCGATAAAAATTCAACCCATCCGCGCCGCCGTCGAGGGCGAGACGCGGTTCAAAATCTTTTACGGAACTGTCCAGATTTTCAATATCATCGCTGGGAATATACGGCGGATTGCATACGATACAGGTAAATAAACCGATTCTTTGATCCGGTTCTTCGAGAGCGTCGGCGCGTACAGGAACCACACGCCCGGAAAACGAATTGCTCCAGATATTATGCCCGCATATTTTCAACGCCGCGTCGGAACAGTCCGCCAAGACAATCTTTACTTCCTGTATCTGTGACGCGATAGCAATCCCAACGCACCCGGAGCCGGCGCATAAATCCAATACCCGGCAAGGCCCCTGCCGTTTTAAATATTCTATCGCTTTTTCGACTAATACTTCCGTGTCCGGTCTTGGAATCAATACGCTTGGCGAGACTTTTAAACTCAGCCCGTAAAATTCCCATTCGCCGATGATATACGCGACGGGTTCGCCGTCCAAATGCCGCCTTGTCAATTCGGCGACTTTGCTTTCAATCTCCGGGGGGACGTATAAGCCGCCGTCCCGGATTAAATTTTCCCGGCTTTTGCCCGACGCGCAACAGACCAATTCCCGCGCCGCCAAATCCGGCGATATAGACCCCGCTTCTTTTAATTCTTTTCGCGTTTTCAAATACAAACCGCTGTAAGTAATCGCCATAGGGCTTTCTTTTCCCCCGTTTTTTATTTATTTTTATATTTCCGGCTTTTATCACACATTCGATTTTAAATATTTTTCATGAATTATATAATCATACAGCATATCTTTTATTTTTTCCATAACCGTTAAGATTTGACTTTCCCATTCTGAGAAATCCTTTTCTCTTACGCCAGCGCGAAGATCTCCATGAGCAAGGCTATTGCGCCGATTTACCAGTGCGTCTATAACAACGCGGTACTGTTCAAACATATCCAATGGTAATCCCAGTTTATATAAATTTTTTTGCAGGACGATATACCGTATATTTGATTCCGTATCAACTACTCTATCATCAATTTCAAGCGTTTTGCCCTGAAATTCGTCCATGCGTTCCATAAATTCTACCCTGCGGGAAAAACGATGCAAAGCAGTATCTTCCGGCAATGTATTATGAAATACTTTGCCCTTACGATCCAAATTTTCATAAGCCGAAAATTCCTGATTCATTCCCGCCGTCATTAATCCCGCTACGACATCTTTACGGGATAAATTTAATTCGTTGATATATCGAACATATAACAGCAAGGCGAATTTAATATATCCTTCCAGATGGGAATAGAGAATCAAAACAAGACATTTCCGGTAACAGTCTTGCTCCACTTCTGTTGAGATAGAATTTAATTGTCCTTTAAAAAAGGTAAATTCTTTTGAACGCCATGCCAGTTCCATCTCCAGATTTGCTCTAAATTCCCGCGCCGTCAAGGATTTTTTTCACCTCCGCCGCAAAAGTTTGAATCGCGCT
>CAJOFP010000331.1 GCA_905233795.1 uncultured Oscillibacter sp.
CGTGTCTTTATATGGCTGGTGCAGGAGATAGAGATCCATATAGTCCAATCCCAGCTTTTTCAGAGAAGCGTCAATCCCCGCTTTCGCGGCCTCATAGCCGTAATCCTGCATCCAGAGTTTGGACGTGACATAGATTTCTTCTCTGGGAATGCCGCTCCCGCGAATGGCGCGACCCACGTCCTCCTCGTTGAAATACGCCGCCGCCGTGTCAATCAGGCGGTATCCCGCTTTCAACGCGTTGGAAACCGCTTCCTCCGTGGGACCGTTGGGATCCACCATGAACACGCCGAATCCAACGGAGGGAATTTCGTTTCCGTCGTTCAGTTTGAATGTCCGCATATTTTCGCCTTCCTTTCCGTTCACGCGATTGCTTGATACGGGTATCATATATTGGATTTTGTAAAAAGTCCAATCGAAAATTTAAATAACCGATAGAAAAATTAAATTACAGGGTCAATATTATAAGCCGTACTTATCAATTTGATAGGCAATCGGAATTGATTTTCGTATGGGAAATCGTGTATAATAATAAAGAAAATTCAAAGGAGGCGGGAAAATTGCTTTTACGGCAGATTCAATATTTTCAGGCGGTGATTCGTAATAACAGTTTCACAGAGGCGGCGGAGGAGCATCATATTTCACAGTCCGCCATTTCTCAGCAGATACAGGCGCTGGAACAGGAACTTGGCGTGAAACTGCTGGAACGCAAAAACCGGAAATTCAACATGACGCCCGCCGGAGAACATTTCTATAAGCGCAGTCTTGTGCTGACGGCGGATCTGGAACGGCTTTGCTGTGAAACCGTCCGGCTGTCCCATCGGAACAAGGCTCGGCTGAACATCGGTTATCTGCGCTGTTATGGCGGCGGGGAGTTTCACGCGGCTGTGGCCGAATTTTCCAGCCGGTATTCCGACGTAGATTTAAATATCATCAACGGAAATCACGAGGATTTGTATGACGCGCTTCGATTTGGCAAAGTGGACTTGGTTTTGAATGACCAGCGACGGACGTTTTCGGATGAATATGTCAATCTGAAATTGGCGGAAATTCCCTGTTTCATCGAACTGTCTCCCCATGATCCGCTTTCCGAATTAGACGGCGTGGAGATCGCCGACTTGAAAAATACGCCATGCGTTCTGGTGGCTTCGGAAGATCAGCGGGAAAATGAACGCGCCTATTATCGGGACGCGGTGGGATTCCGGGGAGAATTTCAGTTCGCGGAGACGCTTCAGGACGCTCGGATTTTGGTGGCGTCCGGGCGGGGCGTCATGCCGATTGAGGGCGCGGCGGACAGCGTGTTTTTCGGTTCGGCGTTGAAACGGATTCCATTGACACGGGACGGAGAGCAGGTGCGGCGGACTTACTGCGCGTTTTGGAGAAAAGATAATCCGGGCGAATATATGGAGCCGTTCGCGGCTCTGTTGAAAGCGCAATTTAAAAATAACGACGATTCGCATTAGATATACTTATCAAATTGATAAGTAATCGGAATTGATTCCGGGGTTTACAGGCGTTATAATAATCAAGTATAAAATTCAAGTATAAAATTTATGGTATTCGGCAACAGGATAAAATGAAAGGGTGTTTCTTATGGCGAAGAATCTTATTATTTATTACTCCCGGAAAGGTCAGAATTATGTGAACGGCTCTGTTGTAAATCTGAAAAAAGGCAATACGGAAATCTGCGCGGAATTTATTCAGAACGCTGTCGGCGGCGATTTATTTGAAATTGAGACGGTGAAAACGTATTCCGCGGATTATATGACGTGTACGCGGGAAGCGCAGGAGGAAGCCCGCGCCGGAGAGCGTCCGGAACTGAAAAATTATCTGGATACTGTCGCGGATTATGATAATATATTTATCTGCGGTCCGTGCTGGTGGGGGACGTTTCCCTGCGCCGTATTTACGCAGTTGGAGAAACTGAACTGGACAGGCAAAAATATTTTTGCGCTTATGACGCACGAGGGAAGCGGTCTGGGACACTGTGAACGGGATTTGAAGAATGCCTGCAAGGGCGCGAAAATCGGCAAAGGTCTTGCCGTTCACGGCGCGGAAGCGGCGCGGAGTGAAAACACAGTGGCGGCATGGGCGAAAAAATGCGTCTGATTTGAGAAAATAAATAAAAAAATAATTAAAAAAGGAAATAAAATCCATGAACAAAGATGTATTGATTCTGACCGGCGCGGGACAGATCGGCACGGCGATCGCCCGTCGCGTTGGATTTGGGAAAAAGATTGTTTTGGGCGATAAAAGTTTAAAAAACGCGCAGGCTGTCGGGGAAGCGGGCTTTGACGTATTTCCCGTGGAGTGCGATATTTCGTCCCGCGTATCCGTTCAGGCGATGATCGCGGAAGCGCGAAAACTTGGTTCGATAAAAATGCTGGTGAACGCGGCGGGCGTTTCCCCTTCTCAGGCTCCTGTGGAAGCCATTTTAAAAGTGGATTTGTACGGAACCGCCGTATTATTGGAAGAAGTGGGAAAAGTGATTGAAAAAGGCGGCTGCGGGGTGACGATTTCCAGCCAGTCCGGGCATAGAATGCCCGCTCTGACCGTCAAACAGGACGAACAGCTTGCTATGACGCCTACGGAAGAATTATTAAATCTTGAAATTTTAAAGCCCGAAAATATCCGGGACACGCTTCACGCGTATCAGTTAGCGAAACGATGCAATGAAAAGCGCGTCATGGCGGAAGCGGTCAAATGGGGCGAACGCGGGGCGCGGCTCAACGATATTGCCCCCGGAATTATCGTAACGCCGCTTGCGCTGGACGAGTTCAACGGTCCCCGCGGGGATTTTTATAAAAACATGTTCGCCAAATGTCCGGCGG
>CAJOFP010000332.1 GCA_905233795.1 uncultured Oscillibacter sp.
TGATAGAAATGTTAGGCGTGTTGGCCATAATCGGCGTTTTATCGGTTGGCGGAATCGCCGGATATTCAAAAGCCATGACCAAATACAGAATCAATAAAACCATTGAACAAATCACTTTGATTGCCGGTAATATTCGCGGTTTAGCTGGAATCCCTACAAAAGCGAATAAAGATGGACCGTATATAAATGGAAAACTCCGTTATGGTCGTATTCTTATCCGTCCAAAGAAAGAAGGTAAGATTTAATGAAAACGACGCTGCATACGGATTGGACGGTTGGCGATATTTGCAAGGGTTTTATATATGATAAAAATGAGGAAAAAGGGCTGTTCGGACTGGGCGGCGAATTGATTATTCAGCCGGAATATCAGCGAAATTATATTTACGGCGACGGTAAAAAAGATGTCGCGGTGGTGGATTCGCTCTTGAAAGGGTATCCGCTGGGCTTGCTGTATTTTGTGAAAAACGCGGACGGAAAATATGAGGTACTGGACGGACAACAGAGAATCACGTCGTTTGCGCGGTTTGTGAATCACTCATGGCCGTTCGCCGTCGTGAAAAACGGAAAGCCGCGTTATTTTAACAGTCTGGACGAGGACGAAAAGCGGAAAATCACGGAAACGCGGTTGACGATTTATGTCTGTGAGGGGGAGCCGTCCGAGATTCAGGAATGGTTCGAGACGATTAATATCGCGGGCGTACCGTTGGTGAAACAGGAATTGCGCAACGCGTCATTTCATGGGCCGTTCGTGACGGAATCCCGCGCCGTGTTTTCCAAGACGACGGGCAACGCCAATATGAGCCGTTGGCGGACGTATGTCAAAGGCGATCCGAAACGGCAGGCGGTTTTGGAAACCGCGCTGGACTGGGTCAGCGGCGGCGAAATAGATGATTATATGTCGAAACATCGCAACGACGCGGATATTACGGAACTGAAAAATTATTTTAATACCGTGATTGATTGGGTTGATTCTGTTTTTGAATATACGGGCAATGAGATTTGCGGTCTGGAATGGGGTCGGCTGTACCGGGAATATCACGGAAAAGCGTATAACAGGGAAAACGTGGCGAAACGCGTAAAAAAATTGCTGGAAGATACGCAGATAACAAATCGGCGCGGCGTTTTTGAGTATATTCTGGGCGGAGAAGTTGACAAATCGCTGTTGCATATCCGCGTATTTGACGAAAAGACGAAAAGAATCGTTTATAACAGGCAGACCAACGCGGCGAAAGAGAAAGAAATATCAAATTGTCCGTTGTGCGTGATTGAAAACAAGTCGAACGCGAAGCGGATTTATAAATATAACGAAATGGACGCGGATCATGTGACGGCGTGGAGCAAAGGCGGCGCGACGGATGTTGCCAACTGTCAAATGCTGTGCAGGACGCACAATCGGGCGAAAGGCAATCAATAACGGGGCTATATTAATTTAATGCCAATCAAGGGTTGAAAATGAACCTCACCCCCTGTCCCCCTCTCCTAAGTAGGAGAGGGGGGGACGAAATAATAAAAATTCCGTCTAAATATAATATTTATCCATATTTTAGACCGAAAATTTAAAAATTCAGTTCCCCCTATCCTTATAAGGAGAGGGGGACAGGGGGTGAGGTTCAGTTTTTTTTTAATGTTAAAGGAGGAAAATATTATGCGGCTTGGAATTTACGGCTATGGCAATCTCGGACGCGGCGTTGAGTGCGCGGCGAAACAGAATCCGGATATGGAGTTGACGGGCGTTTTCACCCGTCGGAATCCTGAGAGTGTCACGACTTTGACCGGCGCGGCGGTCTACGCGGCGGATCAAATCGGGGCGTATCGGGATAAAATTGATATTTTGATTATCTGCGGCGGAAGCGCGACGGATTTGCCCGTCATTTCGCCCGTTCTGGCGCGGGATTTTCATATCATAGACAGTTTCGACACCCACGCGAATATACCGGAGCATTTCAATCAAGTGGACGCGGCGGCGCGGGAAAATAATCATATCGCGTTAATATCCGCCGGATGGGACCCCGGAATGTTTTCTTTAAATCGTCTGTACGCGTCGGCGATATTGCCGGATGGGAAAGATTACACGTTCTGGGGACGCGGCGTCAGTCAGGGACATTCCGACGCGATCCGGCGCATTGACGGCGTTCTCGACGCCCGTCAATATACCGTTCCGGTCCCGGAGGCGTTACAGGCCGTACAGTCCGGGGAGACGCCGGAACTGTCCACACGGCAAAAGCATACGCGGGAATGTTATGTAGCAGTCAAAGACGGCGCGGATAAAGCCAAGA
>CAJOFP010000333.1:0-1935 GCA_905233795.1 uncultured Oscillibacter sp.
TATAGAAATCAAATTCCGTTTGTCGCTTTGAAATCCGTTTCAGATCGTCTGTTTGGCGATGGCAATCAAATGGAAGAGTATTTTGATTTTCAGAAAGCCATGACGGATTTGGGAGAAATTTTATTGCCGTTTTTATTAAAATTACAACAGGAAAAAATATAGTAAATATGAAAATAAAAAATAAATAGAATTTGAAAGAGAACGGAAATAGATGGATAAAATAAAATTATAAAAATAAATGAGCGTCGAAAGGGGGGATTGACATGGCGACGCACGTCTCGGAAACGCAATCAACGACAAAGACATCTGAAGTGGAAGAAGAGGAAGAAAGCCAAAGTTTTTTACAGCTTTTAATTGAAAAAATCGCGGGCGTTTTCGGTTTTATCCGGCGTATTATTCGGATTTTATTTGTTATAACGCTGGTTGTCGCTTGTATTATCGCGCTGGGGACGATATTGTCCACAAAAGATGAAAGTCAGTGGGAGTCGCAAAACCCGAATGATATGGGCAGCGAACTGCGCAGCATAGAGATCACCCCGGAGGAACTGGACGCTTATTATTGGCTGATGAATGTGGCGGACACGTTACAATATGACGGTATGACATGGGAGGGCGAAAACGCCAAAGATTTCGCCAAACCGTATTTTCCTGAAAATTATGAGGCGGATGTAAAATCCGTGACGTTTACGCATGATCCCGCGTCCGTGCGGATTCAATATATTACTTCCGGCGGCAATAAAGAAATTCATATGGAATTTCGGCGTGGGCATATTAATAAAACAATCTGGCTATATCACGGCTTTACGGAAAATGATTTTCCCGGCATGATTCTCTGGTACGCTTACGGGCGGTTTCATACGGGCTATCCATGCTATATTTACAGTCGAGACGTGGGAGATTACAGTCTGGCGGGGAATTTATTAATCCGAAAACAGGTTATTAAATGGAAGATGTTCGGACGGGTCACGAATTTTATTGACAGATTAAATCGTTTTATATCTAACTCGTGAATAAAATAAAATATAATATAAAAAAATATAATATAAAAGTCGGAAGGATATTATATTTTATGTATCTCTATCTGGGACAGGATGAGATTATACTGGATGAGCGCGTAATTGGCGTGTTTGATATGGACATGTGCAGCGCGGGAAAGCGGACGCGGGAATATCTGCGCAAGGCGGAGGAATCCGGCGCGGTTCTGGACGCGTCAGGGGAATTGCCGCGATCTTTTATTGTCGCCACACATCCGTATCATGAGCAGATTGTATATTTATCACAACGAAGCTCGCGGGCGATACGGAATCAATGGCGGGAAATGGTTGACGAAAAACGCGTTTTATAAAGTAAATTAAGATTGAATTAAGATTTGAAATCCCCGGCGCAAACGGCTGGGGATTTGTTTAATATAACGGGGAAAATAATAATTTAAATGGATTGAAATAATATAACGGGGGATAAAATGTTATATATCTGGATGGGACGGGCGAAAACGGGAAAATCGCGCCGGGTTCTGGAAAAAATACGGGAACTGGGTGAGGAAAATTTAAATAACAGGCAGATTTTACTGGTCCCGGAACACGCGTCGCACGAGGCGGAAGTGGATTTGTGCCGGGTCTGCGGGGATACGGCAAGCCGTCACGCGGAAGTTTTAAGTTTTCGGAGATTGTGCAATCGCGTATTGTCGCGGACAGGCGGGATCGCGGATATTCCGTTGGACGCGGGCGGCAAATTATTGATGTTGCAAAGATGTGTAAATGAAGTGTCGGCGACGCTGAAAGTATATCAACGTCCGTCACGGCGTCCGGCGTTTTTAGTGAGATTGTTGGATTTATTTGACGAATTATCCGCGTATGAGGCGACGCCGGAAATATTACTGGAAAAAGCGGGGGAATTATCGGACGGCGCCACGCGGGATAAATTATCGGATTTGGG
>CAJOFP010000333.1:1945-2829 GCA_905233795.1 uncultured Oscillibacter sp.
GAAAATAATCGTGATTCGCGGGATTTAATGAGCAGATTAAAAGATAATTTAAAATATTCGGATTATATATCGGGCAAAGATATATTTTTGGATGGGTTTTCGTATTTTAACGCGCAGGAACGGGATATATTAAAAATAATGTTAAAACAGGCGCGGTCTGTGACGGTGGTATTATTGGGAGAGCCGGACAGTCAGGAGGAAATATTTGAACCGGCGGTCAAGACGATGGGAAGATTGAAACGCATGGCGGCGGAAGCCGGACAGGATGTAAAAATTAAAATATTTAGAGCTGAAATAGCGGGGCCGCTGGGCTATTTGGAGCGTTATTTTTTTAGTAATTATAATAAAATTTATAACGGCGCGGCGGCGGATAGTATAAAATTACGGGAAGCGGAGACGATTTTAAACGAAACGGAACAGGCGGCGGCGGAAATTGTAAAATTAGTATCTTCCGGGAAAGCGCGATATAAAGATATAACGGTTTCAGCGCGGAATATGGAGGATTACGCGGCGTGTATTGAGACGGTATTGAAAAGATGGGGGATTCCGGCCTATTGGAGCCGTCGGACGGATTTAATGGAAAAGCCGGTATTATGTTTGATTACCGGCGTTTTGTCGTCGATTATAAACGGATATGAATATGAGGATATGTTTCGATGGCTGAAAAGCGGTCTCGCGGGATTTTCGCCGGAAGAGTGCGATATACTGGAAAATTATGTGATACGCTGGGAGATACGCGGAAGCATGTGGACGCGTGAGGATGACTGGACGGAACATCCTGATGGATACGGCGCGGAATGGAGCGAATATGATAAAGAAAAATTAAAAAATATAAATGATTTACGCGGACGGATACGGGAAATATTATTAAATTTATCAACGGG
>CAJOFP010000333.1:2856-9589 GCA_905233795.1 uncultured Oscillibacter sp.
AGATTAAACGAGAGAATGAAAGCGCGGGCGGACGCGGGCGAATTGCAGGAAGCGGAGGAGACGGCGCAAATCTGGGAGATTTTATGCGGCGTTCTGGATCAGTTTGTGGAATTGCTGGGCGACGAACGCATGAACGCGGAGGATTATATAAGATTATTAAAACAGGCGTTGACGCAATATAGCATTGGGACGGTGCCGGTATCGCTGGATCAGGTCAGTATCAGCGAGATTACAAGAAATGACCGGCATACGGTGAAATATTTGTTTTTATTGGGCTGTAATGACGATAAAATCCCGGCGGCGGGACAGAGCGGCGGAATTTTAAACCGTGATGATAGAGAGACGCTCGCGGGATTGGGTCTTGAATTATCCCCGGCGGGACAGGAGCGCATGTCGCTGGAATTGCAAATGCTGTACGCGGCTTTGGCGCAGCCGGAAGAGGGTTTATATATCAGCTGGACGCGGACGGACGCGTCAGGCGGGGAAGCGCGTCCGGCGTTTGTGATTTCCCGGATTCAGGCGTTATTTGGAGATATAGAAATAGAGCGTGAAGATATAAAAAAATCATGGCGGCTTACAGCGGCGATTCCGGCCTTGGAAATGGCGGGAAATGATAAAAATAGCGAATTATGGCGGTATTTTGAAAAGCAATCGAAATACGCGGATAAAATAAACGGCATGAAGCGGGCGTCGGGATTGAAGCGCGGCGCGCTGTCGGGACAGGCGGTTCGGAAATTATACGGCGGGAGATTATATTTATCGGCGTCGCGTCTGGAGCGTATGCGGTCGTGTCATTTCGCGTATTTCATGCGATATGGATTGAAAGCGAAATCGCGGGCGGCGGCGGAGTTCGACGCGCCTCAAATCGGATCGTTTTTGCATTTTTTACTGGAAAACGTAACGCGTGAAGTATTATCGCGGGGCGGTTTTAGCAAGATAGACGACGAAAAATTAAAAATATTAACGGATGAGTATATTAATAAATTTATAGAACAGGAATTTGGAAATCTGGACGCGAAAAACGCGAGATTTAAATATCTGTTTCAGCGATTACGGCGGACGGCGCGAAATGTGATTTTAGAGGCGGCGGAGGAATTGAGACACTCGGATTTTGTACCGGTGGCGTATGAGCTCGGATTTGGGGACGGGGAATCGGTTCCGGCCGTGATAATTCGAGATGATATAAATGGGCAGTTAAGAATCCGGGGGCGCGTGGATCGCGCTGACGGCTGGGTTCGGAACGGGAAATTATATCTGCGCGTGGTGGATTATAAATCGGGCAAGAAAAAATTTGATTTGAGCGCCGTGCGCATGGGTCTGGATATTCAAATGCTGTTGTATTTATTCGCGTTGGAATCGGCGGGAAAAACGGGTATAAAAAATAATATAGAAAATTTAAATAATAATTTAAATAGTAATTTGAATAATAAGCCGGAGAATAGCGGGGATTTAGATCATAATCAAGGGAATGTAAGCGGCGGGAATTTAAATAATTTAAATTGGAATGAGATAGTCCCGGCGGGCGTGTTGTATTTCCCGGCGCGGGATGAGATTTTGAACGCGGACAGGGATATAACGCCGGAAAAATTAAATGAAATGCGCGAAAAAAATTTAAAGCGTTCGGGATTGTTATTGTCCGACCCGGAAGTATTGAGCGCGATGGAACATGAGGCGTTGACGGAGCCGCGCTATTTGCCGTTAAAGATCAGTAAAAAAGACGGGACTGTCAGCGGCGGTTTGGCGTCGGCGGAGAATCTTGGGAAATTAAAAAAATATCTTGAAAAATTATTGCTCGAAATCGGGCGGGAATTGCGTGAAGGCTGTATCGACGCGGACCCGTGCCGGAAATCGGGACAGGATGATCCCTGCGCGTATTGCGAATGGTTCGACGCGTGTTATTTTGCGGACGGACGCGACACGGATCGTTATCGGCCTGTGGGAAATATCAAGCCGGATGAGTTCTGGAAAATGCTGGATAGTATGGAAAGCGCGGGGGATTTGAAATAAAATGGGCAATGATATAAAATTAACGGAAGAGCAAAGGGGCGGCGGTAGAGAATCGCGGCGGGAGTTTATTGGTTTCCGCCGCCGCCGGTTCCGGCAAGACAAAAGTTTTAGTGGATAGATTGTTTAAATATGTAACGGAAGAGTATAAAGATTTAGATGAGTTTCTTGTGATTACTTATACGAAAGCGGCGGCGGCGGAATTAAGAGGCAAAATCGCGGCGGAATTGTCGAAACGCGTGGCGGAGTCGCCGGACGATAAGCATTTAAGAGCGCAGATGTTAAAAGTCTGGCAGGCGGATATTCGGACGGTGGATTCGTTCTGTACGGCGTTATTGCGCGAAAATACGCATTTATTGGCGGACGGGGGAGAGAATCGCGGTCTGACAGCGGATTTCCGGGTATTGGATGAGGACGAAGCGGCATTGATCCGGGAACGGGTATTGCGTCGGACGCTGGAAAATTTTTATGAAAATCTGAATCCGGCGAGGGAAAAACTGGCCGATACGCTGGGCGCCGGACAGGATGACCGGAAATTAATAAAATTAGTATTGGAAATATATGAAAAATTACAAAGTCACGCGTGGCCGCTGAAATGGCTGGAACGGAGCCGGGAGACATGGCGCAAACTGTCGGGGGAAATTGAGAATCCGGACGGGGAAAATAATAATAATTTTGACGGGACGATTTACGCGAAAGAATTATTAAAAGTGATAAAACGCAAAGCGGAATATATAAGAGATTTATTGGGAAAAAACGCGAAAAAAATAGAAAATGACGGAGTATTATATAAAGCGTATGGATTGAAGTTTCTGGAAGTTCGCGCAAGCGCGGAAAACTTGATAAATTTGATAAATAATAATAATAATAATCAGGACGGAACATGGGAGGAAACCCGGACGGCGGTAAAAAATATAAAATTCCCGCGTTTGTCGCCCGTAAAAAATCGCAAAGATGATTTGTTGGTATTAAATTTAAAACAAGTCTGGAAAAACTGTAAAGATATTTATGGGGATATGTTGAAAATCTGCGGGCCGGACGGTACGGGCGCGATGGAGGATTTAAAAGCCGTCGCCCCGGCGATGGATGTTTTGTTGGAGCTGGTCGGATTGTTCGCGGCGGATTATCAGGCGGAGAAATCGCGTATGGACGCCGCGGATTTTTCGGATCAGGAGCATTTCGCGTTAAAAATTTTAATTCGGGACGACGGAAATATTACGGCGTTGGGAGAGCAGATTTCGGCGCGATATATAGAAATTTTAGTGGATGAGTATCAAGATACGAATGAGATTCAGAACGCGATATTTTACGCGGTGTCGAAAAAGGGAAAAAATTTGTTTACGGTTGGGGACGTGAAACAGAGCATATATAGATTTAGATTAGCCGATCCGACGATATTTTTAGAGAAATACGGGAAATTTGTATATTATCAGGACGCCAAAGAGGGAGAAGATCGAAAAATATTATTGTCGAAAAATTTCCGGTCGCGGCGTGAGATACTGGACGCGGCGAATGATATTTTTTCGGCGATATTGTCTGTTGAGATGGGCGAGATGAATTACGGCGCGGAGGAGTTTTTATATTACGGCGCGGAATATTATCCTGAACGCGATGATTGTAATATTGAGTTTCACTTGATTGACGCGCACAGAGGCGGCGCGGGTGAAGATAATAATAGTATAGATATAGATATAAATATAGAAAATGATATAGAGAATAAAAATGATAAAAAAAATAATAAAATCGGGCGGGATGAAACAGAGGCGCGATTCGCGGCGCGGCGGGTTCGGGAATTGCTGGACACGGGTTTTTTAATTACGGATTTGTCCGTAAAAGACGGTTTCAGACCGTGCCGCCCGGAGGATATTGTAATTTTAATGCGTTCGCCGAAGTCACGGACGGCGTTATGGGCGAATATATTCGCGGAGGAAAATATTCCGTGTTCGTTCGACGAGAGCGACGGTTTTTGGCGCAGTATGGAAGTATCGACGATTTTGGCGTTTTTGCGGATGATTGACAATCCGAGACAGGATGTGCCGTTGATCGCGGTTTTGCGTTCGCCGATTTTCGCGTTTTCCCCGGATCGACTGGCGGAAATCAGGAGCCATTGCCCGGACGGGGATTTTTATGACGCTGTCAAAGCCGCCGGGGAGATTGAGGAGACAGAGAATCCCCCCGTCACGGCTGACGCCGTGACACCCCCCTTAGACGGTTGAAGCCTGCGCGAAATTTTTGAATATTTTAAATAATTTAAGACAGGCCGCGCCGGATATGAGCGTATATTTATTTTTATGGAAAATATATAATGAATTTAATATTTTAGGGATATTCGGCGCGATGGACGGAGGTATGGAACGCCGGGAAAATTTATTGATTTTAAGCCGGTACGCGGAAAAATTTGAACAGGGCGGATATAAAGGGCTATTCGCGTTTATTACGCAAATCCGGCGTTTAATCGAGACGGAACGGGCGCCGGAGGGACAAACAAGCGGCGGCGCGGGCGTAAAATTCATGAGCGTGCATAAATCGAAAGGCTTGGAATTTCCGATTGTGATATTCGCGGATTTAAATCACGCGTTTTCACGCCGGGATTTTGACGCGTCTGTACTGGTACACCCGGAAATGGGACTGGGGCCGCGTTTTGTGGATTTGAAACGCCGGATACAGTATCCGACGTTGGCGCGGCTTCGGAAGAACAGCGCGTTTTATATGTCGGGATGACAAGGCCCAAAGAAAAATTAATTTTAATCGACAGCGTATACGGCGCGGAAAATCATGTAAAGAAATTAGCGGCGGCGACGGCTGATCCGGTTCCGCCGGAGACGGTCGCCGAGGGTAAATCGTTCGGGGAATGGATTTTAATGGTTTTATTGACGCGTCCTGAGGGGGAAGCGCTGCGAAAATTGGCGGGCGTCGAGATATTGGATGATATAAATAACGCGTCGGATGATTTATCGGGAAATCCGGGACGCGGAAAGCCGTGGGAAATATATATCCATGACGCGGATGATTTAAATAATTTAAATTATAATTTAAAAGGCGCGGAAAATGATAAAAATGATAATAATGATAGAGAAGATAAAAACGCGCCGGAGAATATAAGCGCGGAGGACGCGCAAGAGAACGCGCAAAACAGCGCGAAAGAGAATGGGAAAGATAGCGCGCAAGAGAACGGGAAAGAAAATATAAAAGATTTGGATTTAAAATTGCTGGATTGGGAGTATATATATAATCGTGAAACGGGGATTCCGGCGAAAGTGACGGCGACGCAGTTAAAAGGGCGCGTATTGGATGAGGAAATCGCGGAGCATACGCGGCGGATTTATACAAGACCGTTGGAACAGCCGAAATTTCGATGGAAGTCACGCGGCTTGACCCCGGCGGAACGCGGCACGGCGACGCATTTGGTATTGCAATATCTGGATTTTAATAATTTGAATATCGCGGCGCAGATTGAGAATTTTGTCGGGAAAAGATTATTGACGCCGGAACAGGCGGAGGCGGCGGATACGCGGGCGATTTTAAAATTTTTAAAATCAGGATTGGCGGATGAGATTAGAAAAGCGAAAAATATATGGCGGGAATATCCGTTTATGATTTTACTGGACGCGTCGGAATATGATGAAAGTTTAAAATTAGAATTAAATAATAAAAGCGGCGATAAAATTTTATTACAGGGCGTCGCGGACTGTTGTTTTGAGACGGATGACGGACTTGTGATCGTGGATTTCAAGACGGATCATGTATACGGGGAAGAGATAAAAACAAGAGCGGCGCGATATGAATCGCAGTTACGCGCTTACGGTCAGGCGCTGGAGCGGGTACTGGAAAAGCCGGTACGCAGACGCGTGTTATATTTTTTATCGCCCGGCGTCGAGATGGAAATATAAAATAATAGAAAATTAAGATGGCGAATTTGCTAAAAAATTTGATTGATTTTTGTTGAAAACGTCAAAAATGAAAAATGCGCGGATAAAATGAAAAATGCGCTTGATAATTTCGATAAAAAAGTTATAATACGAGATTGTGAGTAAATTAGCAATCTTTTAAAAATTATTAATATTTATTTTATTACAGGAGGCAATCAAGATGAAAGTAGCGATTTTTGGCGCGGGTACGATGGGAAGCGGCATCGCGCAGGTTTTCGCCGCCAACGGCCACACGGCTTTGATGTACGCCAGTTCCACGGCGTCGGCCCAGAAGCATAAAGACGCGTTGTCGGGCCGTCTGGACAAACTCGTTGGCCGCGGCAAAATGACGCAGGAAGCCAAAGATAATATCATGAATAATATCTTGGTGGAAGAGAAAGCCGCCGCCGCGGACGCCGATCTCGTGATTGAGTGCGTCAAAGAGGAAATGGCGGTCAAGAAAGAATTGCTTGCCGAATTGGACGCGCTGTGCAAGCCGGAAACGATTTTCGCCACGAATACTTCTTCGCTGTCCATTACGGAAATGGCGAACGGCGTCAAACATCCCGTGATTGGTATGCACTTTTTCAATCCCGTTCCGGCGATGAAATTAGTGGAAGTCATTCGCGGCGCGAATACGTCTCAAGAAGTATTTGATTGCATTTATAAATTATCTCAGGAAATCGGCAAAACGCCGGTGGAAGTCAGCGAGGCGCCGGGATTCGTCGTGAATAAGATTTTAATCCCCATGATCAATGAGGCGATTGGATTATTAGAAACCGGCGTCGCGTCGGCGGAAGATATTGACACGGCTATGAAAT
>CAJOFP010000334.1 GCA_905233795.1 uncultured Oscillibacter sp.
CGTGCCTGAGGCGGAAGTCCCGCCCGAATCGACGGACGCGGATATTCGGTTTGACGAGTGTGATCGCGGCGAAAAGGAATCAGCCCGGATTATGTAAATTTATTGCGGGATGGGTGCATATTATGTGTATTTAGTCCGCCTTTGTTATTTTATAATCTTATTTCTTCTAAATCGCAAATTGTATCGGCATACAATAATCATAGACTGGGATTAAAAGTTGAGAATCGCGCTCCAGACGCACAATCGAAAATTGCCCCAGCGTGATATAAATCCGGCGTCCGTCGTCACCGCTGGACAATCCGCCACAGAAACAGCCGCTGATAAAATCCGGAATCTCGCATAATTCACAATCCCGGTCGCACCGGTCGCGGCGATCCGCGATACGGGCGTCCAATACAATCGGATCCACCGCTTCCACAACCGCGATGGGCAAATTGGTTCTCTGGAGTGACTGCGGATCCGGTCCGCCCTCACGGGTCATAGACGAGAAAATTTTCGCGTTCCCCTCACTGCCGAATAAAATCACGCGTTTGTCAAATACGCACAGACCTTCCACCGTTGTCGGAATCGGATTGCCTAAATACGCCTGCAGCGTGACATGATAAAAGAAACGAATATCGACCGTGTAAAATCCGCGGTTGAAACTGACGGGTTCGACATCAATATAGACGTGCAGTAATTTCGCCGCGCCGCCTTTGACGGACATCGCCCGGCTGATCACATCCGCGTATTGCGTCTGGGGATAGAATCTTAAATCCTCAATGCAATCTTTATCATAAGATATAGCGTTTTATAAAATATTTTAATAAAATTAACGCCCTTTCAGGACAATTCGCAAAGAAAAATCAGATGGCTTTGATTTTTTTTCTTTTTTATACCAGATCGTATCAATCATAGATTTTAAAAGCGCGTTTCGCCCGGCGGCGTCCCGCTCCCGGTAAAGATTTAAAATCGTCTGAATTTGTCGCGTTTGCTTATTTCGCTTGTCAGGATTCGCGTCCGACTCTAATTTTAACGCTTTTTCAGATTCTGATTCTTGTTCTTGTAACCGGGAAATTTTTTCTTTTATCATGTCCATGCGCTGTTTGAATTCTTCCGCCGAATACGCGCCGGATTCCACTAAATCATATAATCGCGTTTTCGCCTTTTCCGCCGCCGACAATTCGGCGCGAATCGCGTTTAACATTTTTGACCGCTCCTCCGGCGCCTGAGCGCGTTCCGGCGCGGACTTTACCGGAGGATCAATCATATTCTCTAATAATATCAATATAGCGTTTTCTATAAATTCATATTTCGCCGATGCGCAGCATCCGGGTCGCTGACAGACTAAGTACGACCCGCCTTGCGTAAAAGTCAGTCGTTGCATATGCCCGCCGCATTTCTCGCAGCGGATTAACCCGGCCAGACTGCTTTTAATCGTTCCGTCACGTTTCGATGGAATATAACGCTTTTCAGATATAGCCCGTACTTTATCCCATAATTCGCCGTCAATTATTGGCGGATGTATGCCGTCCACAATTATCCATTTTTCTTTCGGATTATAAATCGTGATATATTTTTGATTTCCCCGCGCGTTTTTTTTAATATGGCTTTTTTGATTCCAGACGATTTTCCCGGCATAAACCGGATTGTCCAGAATTTTTTTTACGCTGTTTCTGGAAAAACCAGCTGATCTGCGCGGTTTCGCTCCCATCGCGTTTATCTTCCGGGCAATACTCACACATCCGTATCCGTCCGCGTAAAGCTGATACATTAGACGCACAAAATGAGCTTCATTTTCGATAATTTCCAGCGTCGGCTTCCCGGCGATTGTAACTCGCTTATATCCATACGGCGCGTTGGCGACATAACAGCCGTCTTTGACTGTCCGTACTTTTTAATTCCGCGTACTGCTCATCCGTTTCCACGGATAAATCATAAATCTTTTCCGGAGTGACGATCAGCGTCCCGGAATTTTTGAACGCTTCCAGTACAATCCCCTGATCCCGCATGGAACCGCGTGACAGCCGATCCATATCCATACATAATACGCAATCATATTTTCCGGTTTCCACGTCTTCCAGCAATCGTAACATCTGGGGGCGGGCATATAAGCTCTCACCGCTCGCCACTTCGGGATATACTTCTATAATATATATCCCGCGCGCGGCGGCGTACTCCGTCAGCGTTTCACGATGACGTTTTAATATCGCGTCCGTGTCCTGCCCGTCCTCGGCGCGGCTTTTTCTTAAATATACCGCCGCTTCTTTTCCTGATATATTCATAACATTTTACTGCCCTTTCCTTTCCGCGTTTATATTTATTATATAAAACAGCCGCCTCTAAAATTCAAACGGAAAAATTTGTGAAAGCCGTCGGCGAAGTTTACGCTGACGGTTACGGATATTACGTCAACCGTATCGCTGAGGGGAAACTGACAGTCGGGAAAGAGAATACGCAAAAGATTGAGAGAAATCATCTGACCTCGCGCACCCGTATCAAAAAACTTTGCCGTAAAACAATCTGCTTTTCCGAAAAGCCGGAGATACACGAAACTGTCGTCTAAACATTTATCAAGATATTCTTCTTCGGATCATGACAGCTGAATCCGCCATCTTTTGAAGACCACCATATCTTTTTGTCGCATACAGACACAGATTAAGCAATTCATTCTTTCCGTTTCAGAAAAGACAATACTATTATTTTGAATATCTTTTTCCGGCAGGACACAAAACGAATCAAGAGGACCTAAAATCCCGGTTCCCAGCAACTTCAAATAGCTCTCTTTTCGTGTCCAAAGGCGCGTAAAAGCGCGATCCGGATCATCGGATTGATGAATCCATTGTCGTTCTCGCGGCTGAAAACATATCGCCTCGACGCCGGGAACCGCGCTTTGAAGAACCTCCACATCCACGCCCACCGGCTGATCGGACACGGCGCAGACCGCAAGCGTTCCGCTGTGGGACAAATTAAAATGAATGTCCGGACAGACATCCAGCGCGGGTTTGCCATTGGGAAGGCGCCGAATACTGAGATTTGACGCTCCGGCATGGCGCAGGGCGTATGCCAGCAACAATCCCGCGCCGAGACAAAGACGACGATCTTTTTCAAAGCGAAAGCGCATAACCTGTTTCCGACGCTCCTCCCATGGCAGCAAGGACATACACCGGGAGAACAGCGCCGGATCAGAAAGCGGTTGAACATCACAGTACCAACAGAATATTGACATAAAATTCTCCGTAAATCAGTCATAGATAGCGTATCAAATATCCCTCCCTTGGGGCTCTGCGGAGACAACGGGTATCGCGGCTCGTTTGTGTATGATGTGACGGGAAAACTCCTATTTCTCATCTTCATACTTTGTTGAAGCGTTTGTGAATACCGCTTCTAAAGAACAACGCCGTCTTTCAATATGGAAATTTCCCTTGCGCCGCGTTTCTCCGCCAGAACGGTTTTTCCGTCCGCGACGGAAATTACACAATTCAGCAGCCGATCCCCGGCGTCATCCAGACTTTCACCCTGCGCGACCGTTCCCGCGTTGAAATCAATCCACATTTTTTTCCGTTCATACAGCGGCGTATTGGAAGAGATTTTCATTGTGGGAACCGGGGCGCCAAAAGGAGTTCCACGGCCTGTGGTAAAAAGAATCATATGAACGCCGGCCGCGGTCAGCGCGGTGGACGCTACAAGATCATTTCCGGGAGCGCTTAACAGACTTAAACCTTTCTTTCTGACAGTTTCGCCATAGCGCAGAACATCCACAATCTGAGCGCCGCCGCCTTTTTGAACGCAACCACAGGATTTATCTTCCAAAGTTGTAATGCCTCCGGCTTTGTTGCCGGGACTGGGATTCTCATAAACGACCTGTCCGTGGCTGACAAAATATTGTTTAAATTGATTTACCATATTGACGGCGCTGTCAAACACGGTTCTGTCAGCGCAACGGGAAAACAGGATATTTTCCGCCCCGAACATTTCCGGGACTTCCGTCAAGACCGCGGAGCCGCCCAGCGCGATCAGCCGGTCAGAAAATTTTCCAACAACCGGATTTGCGGTAATGCCGGACAGTCCGTCAGAACCTCCGCATTTCAGACCTATTACCAATTCGCCCGCGGGAAGGCCAGTTCTTTCAGAAGCGATCTTCCCGCTGTCAGTTCGTCCTCTTCCTGTTGGCAGATTAAAAATTTCACTCTTTGATCGTCCCACGTTCCCAATTCTTCCTGAAACTGATCCATTGTCAGATTTTCACAGCCCAGTCCCAGAACCAGAACCCCGCCCGCGTTTGGATGCCGTACCAGCGCCGCGAGAAGTTTTCGTGTCTGCGCGTGGTCATCGCCGATCTGACTGCAGCCGAAAGGATGGGGAAACGTATACAATCCGTCAATGCTCCCTTTCACGAGGTTCTGATTCTCCCGTACCAGCGCCGCCGCGATATTGTTGACGCATCCGACAGTGGGGATAATCCAAATCTCATTGCGTATGGCGGCGCGACCGTCCGGGCGTCGGAAACCCTGAAACACGCGGGGAGATACGACAGGCGGATCGAAAACTTTGTGATTATATTGATACGCCGCGTTTTCGGAAAGTCCCGTCCGGACATTGTGCGTATGAACCCACTGCCCCGGATTGATATTTTCTTTCGCAATGCCAATCGGATTGCCGTATTTTATCACCGGCGAATCTTTCGGAATAAACCGGAGCGCGAATTTATGTCCCCGGACAATCGGCTCCGTAACGGTAATGTTTCCGCCGTCTTTCAGCGCCAGCGTTTCCCCCGCCTGAATATCCTCCAACGCCACAGCCACATTGTCTTTGTTATCAATTATAATAAATTTCATTTTCAATTTCCTTATTTTAATTTTAAAGCTAAAATTCAGGACAAACAGGGACGGGCGCCAATATTACCCGTCCCCGTCCGTTTCGCTTAAATCAAATCCGCCATCGCCTGATATGCCCCGACGTTTTGAATTTGCTCCAAATCTTTTATAACGGCGTCCGTAAAACCCGGAATCGCCGACAACGCGCCGTTCCACATCTTTTGATTTTCCACAACGGCGCGGACAAGAGACTGAATATCTTCACCCGCGTGTTCCCGGAAAAACGTGAGAATCCATTCGTCATCCCGCGCTTCGCCGTTTAAATAAAACGCGATATACGCCGCGAAAGAAAACGTCAGGCGCCGGGGCAGTCCACCCGTGCGCGCCGCGTACTCCGTCACGCTCGGCAAAACGCGGGCTTTCCATTTCGCCGTGGAATTTAAAGCAATATCCAAAAGACGATGATCAATATATGGATTATTAAAACGCTCCAGCACGGAATCGGCGAACGAAATTAATTCCTGTTCAGGCAAATCCAGCGTGGGAATAATCTCCTGAAAGAGCGTCTTGCGCA
>CAJOFP010000335.1:0-2090 GCA_905233795.1 uncultured Oscillibacter sp.
GGCGTCCCGCCGCCCATATAAAACGCCCGGATTTTTAAATTTAAATTTTTAATTATTTTCCCGCCGTTTATAATCTCGCTTTCCAGCGCGTCCACATACGGCTCAATCAAATTCCATGATTTTTCTACCGATTGGCTGACAAAAGAACAATAGGCGCACCGCGTCGGACAAAACGGAATCCCGATATATACGCATATATTATTATTTATATTATTATTTAAATTTAAATCCCGCCGGATTTCAAACGCCGCCTGACCTGTTTTCAACGCCATTTCGGCGCGTTTTGGCTCAACAAAATATTTTTCCCGCAATAAATCCCGCGCCTCTCTATCGCTTTTCCCGGACAATAAAAATCGCGTGATAATCTTATCAGGCCGGACGCCGCTTAACATCCCCCATGGAATATTTACTTTTAAAATCTCCCGCGCCGCCAGAAAAAAACATTTGCCTAAAATATATCTTCTCTGTCCCTCTTGCGCGTATTCGCCGCCCGACAAAATATCTTCCTGTATATTTTCCCCATACGCGCCGCGATAACAAATTTTTACCCATACCCGGCATTTTATATTATTATTTAAATTCTCTTCGCTTAAACCGACAATCGCGTAATTATTATTTTTATTATCCAATTCATCCACAGTCCCATAAACGGGCGTTTCACCGGGGAATAAATTTAACATGCTCTGTTCAATCACATATTTTTCCTGATGGCCGCGCAAATCCAGTTTCATATAAAATACAAACTCCCGCGTTTAAATTAATATCATTAAAAATATAATTTCAAAGCCTGTCTCAGCCACTGATTATACATTTTTTCATGATCTAAATTGGAAGTCTCCCCGTGTCCGGGCAGGATTAAATAATCTCCGTCCAGTCTCCCGATACGCCGTAACGACGCGAGCATTTCACCCATATCGCCGCCATATAAATCCGTTCGCCCACAGTCGCCCGCAAACATCGTGTCGCCCGTGAATAACGCGTTCTGACATTTTAATATTACAGACCCTTTGGAATGCCCCGGCGTATATAAAATATCAATCTCCAAATCGCCGAGTTTCATTTTATCATTTTCGCCATAATCTATCGTATCCGCCACAGCCGGGAAAATCGACGGCGCCATGATTTGCGCTTTCTGATCCCGTTGATTTAAATAAACCCTCAAATCCGGCCAGCGTTGGCGTAACTCGTCAACGGCGCCTGTATGATCATAATGCCCGTGCGTTAAAAATATCATTTCAGGCGTACAGTCTGTCGATTCAACCGCCCGAATAATATGCCCCGATTCCGCGCCGGGATCAATCACGGCGCAGATTTTATTTTTCTCGTCGCATAAAATATAACAATTCGTCTCAATCGGCCCGACGGTCAGATATTTAATTTCCATGCGTTTTTTTAATCTCTCCCCTTTATTATCGCGCTATTTATTATAATTATTTATTATATTATTTATTTTATCCGGCGGGACGCGTGACGTTTAATACGCCGGAGATTTGATATAATTTTTTCATAATTTTATTTAACTCATCGGCGTCACGAATACGCAAATCCAAATGACAGATCGCGTATTCGTCATCCGTCGCCCGGACGCTTACCCCGCGCAGACTGGTTTTCGCGTTCGACAACGCCGTTGTAATATCCAGCGCCAAATTATTACGATCTTTACAGACCGCCTCAAGCGAAGCCGGATAGCTTTCGTTTACATTTTCGCCCCATGAAACGGGAATCCAGCGGCCCGGCGTCTCCGTCTGTTTTTCCTCCGACGCGTTGGGACAGTCGGCGCGGTGGACGGAAACGCCGCGCCCACGCGTAATAAAGCCGATAATCGGATCCCCCGGCACGGGCGCGCAACAACGGGAAAATTTAATCAGACAGTTATCAATCCCCTCCACGATAATTTCCTGATTCTGACTGCCTGTATTTTTATAATATTGATTATTATTTTTATTATTTTTATTTTTTAAATTCTCTTTCGTATCATCTGAAGCCCGTCTGGACCAGCCGCGAATATCCGCCTCGCTTTTCTTATCTTCTTTTAAATTATTATTATTAATTAAATTATTATTTAAATTCTCTTTTTCTTTTTCTCTCTG
>CAJOFP010000335.1:2133-5358 GCA_905233795.1 uncultured Oscillibacter sp.
AATAAAAAACTTAAAATTTCCGGCGATAAGTCCCGCGGACGCAAGCCGAATTGACGCAGTTCAGACTCAAACGCCGATTTGCCGTAAGATATAATTTCATCACGACGGTTTTTTCTCAGCCATTGGCGAATCTTACTCCGGGCGTCGCTCGACTTGGCGATTCTCATCCAGTCCCGGCTTGGCCCCCGTGACGATTTTGAAGTCAGAATCTCGACCACGTCGCCGCTTTTTAACGGCGTACCCAGCGGAACCAGACGCCCGTTGATTTTCGCGCCCGTCATATGATCGCCGACTTCCGAATGTATCGCATAGGCAAAATCAATCGGCGTCGCCCCGACCGGAAACGTCCTGACTTCGCCTTTCGGCGTGAACGCCAAAACCTGATCGTCAAATAAATCAATTTTCAGCGAGTGCATATATTCCTCAGCGTCCGCGCCGTCCTGATTTTCTAACAAACGCCGAACCCATTCGTAACGCTCTTCAGTACCGGTTCCGACGCCGTTTTGTTTGTAAAGCCAATGCGCCGCGATGCCGTATTCGGCTTGCTCGTGCATATCTCGCGTGCGAATCTGTACTTCTATGGGATAGCCCCGATCCCCCATGACAGCCGTATGTAACGACTGATAACCGTTGGGCTTGGGATTGCCGATATAATCTTTGAATCTATCCTGAATCGGCGTGAACAAATCATGAATCGCGCCCAGCGTAAAATAACAATGCTGTACCGTATCGACGACGACGCGAAACGCGAACATGTCATAAATTTCATCCAACGTCCTGCCGCGCATAATCGTCTTGCGATAAATCGAATACGGGTGCTTCATGCGATAAAATACCTCGCCGGGAATTTCCATCGCGCACAGGCGATTATAAATCCGCGCCTGCATTTGCTGCATCATGACTTCATGGCGCGGCAGTTCCTCTTCCATTTTATACGCGATTTCCTGATAACCCACAGGGTCTAAATAGCGCGTAAATTTCCATCGTCTCAAACGATTTCTGTCTCTGCTTTTCCGGCTTCTGATAATCCATCGTGCGCATATTATGCAATCTGTCCGCGATTTTAATTAAAATCACGCGTATGTCTTTGCTCATGGCGAAAAGCATTTTCCGGAAATTCTCCATCTGCTCTTCTTCCATCGTCATGGCGTATTGCATTCTGGTCAATTTGCTGACGCCTTCCACTAAATCGGCGATCTTATCCGAGAATAAACGCGCTATATCCTCATGTGTGGCGGGGGTATCCTCAATGACATCGTGAAGCAGCGCGGCTTCAATCGACTCTGAATCCAACCGCAATTCCCCCGCCACAATCCGGGCGACCGCAATCGGATGAATAATATAAGGCTCTCCGCTTTTGCGTTTTTGTCCGCTGTGCGCCATATTGGCATACGCGAACGCGTCATGAATGCGTTCCAGATTCGCGGACGGATTATAACCGCGTATATCCGCTTCTAATTGCTGATATTGCTCTTGCACGGTCATTTTATTCACCCCCTGAAAATATATATAAAATATATAAATTTATATTATAAATTATATTATAAAATATTTATAATATAATTTATTTCGCTTTTTTTAATAATTTCAATCTCTGTAAATACGGACTTTCTTCCAGAACGACTTTCACGGATTTCGATATTTTTTTAACAAAAATTTTATTATCTTCCCGTTCCTGTATCTCAATCAGGCCGCGTTCCCGGAAAATCTCAAGGGCAAGACAGGTTCGTAAAAACGATTCCGCGCCGCCCATGGATTCAGCCAGAGCGCGTAACCACGGATATATATCCCGCTCCGCGCCGCGCTTTTTCGATATATTTCGATCTAAACCGCGCCAACATCCGGCGAACTGTCCCCGCGTCGTCATCATACGATTGACTTCAGATTTGCTTAACGATTCCCCGGCGATTAAACGCCGTATAATTTCACGGTCTTTCAATTCCCGATTGCTCGGCGTCAAAGACGGACGAATATCTAATAACTGCAACTGCAGACTGGTCGTATCCCGAAACGTATTCGGCTGGACATGAAACGCCGCGTCTACGCGCATATCATTATGAATCCCGCTTGTTTTCTCCGTGACGCCAAAGAAAATCGCGTCGAATAAATAAGATTTTTCGGCTAAGCGTAATTTTAAATGCCTGCCTTGTCCGACATCCTGCACGTTTTTCGCCGTCACGCCGATTAAAGCGAAAACCGGTCTTAAATTCCCCGATCCATACGGCTCTAACGCTTCTAAAGCGTCCGTCTGTTCAAGATTTAAATCCTCAGGCGGCGCGGCGGCGTCGACGGTCAGCGTCGAGACAGGACGCGAACCCCCAAAAAAATCAGATACAAAAGCGTTCATCCGGGCGCGAAACGCGTCAATTTTTACGCGCTTAATCGTAAAGCCGGCGGCGAGAGCGTGTCCGCCGTAAGATTCCAACAAATCATTTACCTTCAAAATGTCACCTGATTGCTTGGTGGCATCATACTGATTTACATAACAATTGAAGTCGCCAATGACAAGCGTTCTGTAATCCTTGAAGTACATTGCATAGTTCTCAATGATTTCCTGGGCTATCTGTGGATACGGCTTCTTCAGTCTGCCATCAGTTGGTTTTGTTGGCCAAATGCTAAGAATGAGGTAGTCTTCAATTATAAGCGGTATTGCATATTCCAGTTGAGGATTGAACCATTCTGGAACAATGCCATTTCCTTTCTTCCATATTATGCCCAACCCTTTCCATTTCTTTTCATGGAAGAAGTATTCTATGCCATACCATTTTATATCGTAAGAATCAGAAATACATGCTTTTTCAGGACATGTAATCTCAGGAGCAACCAAAACATCTGCATTCAACCCCATAAGGTGGTCTACCTTCCAAGGCTTACTTTCGCTGATGTTCCAACTTACTATCTTCATAAAACACCATCCTTATGTTCTATACTTCTTTTTCTTACGGAAACCCATGACGAACTCCCATTTCTCATCGTAGTCAGCAGTCATCAGAGCCTCCCCAGCATTAGTTTCTTCTGCCAGAGGTATCAGGTCTTTGGCCATTTCTTCAATGTCATTCCTATCCATATTGAGTATATTTCAAGTTATTTAATAAAATTCTTTTAACCGATGCAACAATATCAAGAACCATTCCTTATCCTTTTCACCGGGACCAGAGTATGCCCAATGATTGTAATATCGCCATCGTGAAAACAGTCCGGCACCGATGATGTTGATATCATCAA
>CAJOFP010000336.1 GCA_905233795.1 uncultured Oscillibacter sp.
ATCTTTAATATCAAAATCGGGCTTTTTATCTCCCGAAAGCGCTTTCTTGAAGAACTGATAATTTTGATAAACCGCCGAATTTTTATCTTCGTTTTCCGATTCCTGACCGAAAATTATATCGCAATATATTTTCCAGTCCGTTTCCGTCTGTTTCAGCTTAATTTTATATTCCATATCGTCGGACGCTTCCGGATTTTTCAGATATTTATCATTGATATGCGCTTTTACTCTGACATCATCGGTTAAATCCCGAACAGCGGCGAGAAAAAGCATGGTTGTCGTGATTCTCTGTTGTCCGTCAATCAAGACTAATTTGCTGGGCTGTCCGAACGCGGAATCATCCTGAAAATAAGTAACGCTTCCGAAAAAATGTTCCGTATATCTCCCGGCACGGTTTACTTGCGCGGTTTTGATAACGTCGCCCAAAAACGCCTCACACTGTTCACGATCCCACTCATAATTGCGCTGGTAGGGCGGAATAAAAAACGTAACGTCATTATTTGACAACAGCTTTAATAATTTATACTCTTGCGGCGTCATATGCGTCACTCTCTCTTGTTCATTTTTTTATTTATCTTTCATTTATAATTTCATTTTTTATTTATTCGTATTCGCCGGTCAAATCTTGTGTCATAATATTTCCGTTAGTATTTAGTATTTCGTGATTTTATTTGATTCCTCGTGATTAATATATAATACACTCTTCCGCGAGCCGGACGGCGGCCTCTTTTCCCCCGGTCAAACGCGCTAATTGTTTCAGACGCCGCGCCTGTTCGGCGTATTCCGTCCGGCTGGACGCCCGCTCCATATCGCGCCGCAGACAGGACAGATAAAATTCCAATACTTCATCCGGGTATTGTTCTCTCAAAATATCCGCGAAACGGTCCATCAGGCTTACGCTTTCGGATTTTCGTACATATTCCAAAAGACGGTCAAGCAATTTCTCCTGCGCGAGAAAGGCGCCGCGAATCCATGACAGGTTTTCCAGAGACAATAGATGTTCCCGCAGTTCCGGCCACTGTTCCGGCGGCGTGATTTCTTTCAGCATATTCACATAACGCAAATCATCCTGCCTGATCTGTTCCATCTGTAACATCAGTTCCGAGCGCAAATCTTCCACGCGATTTAATTTCCGGTACAGTTCCACCAGTTTTCCGCTGTCGTCGCTGAGATAACCCGGATATTTCCCGTCAATTTCTTTACTTTCCCGCAGCAGAGAAATCGCGTCGTCATAACGGGATTCCCGGAGCGCTTTGCCTATCATGAACTGCCGGACAGAACGGATTTTTCGATGTTCCCGCAGAAACGCCTCTATTTCATCCCTACTCATGGACAGCTTTTCCATTATTTCCACGCGATAAGCGGAAAAACGATTCAGATCATACTGGTCTTGTCTTTTTTTCGCTTTGGCAAGCTGTTGATCCAAAAGCTCCAGTTTTCGGCGCAGAAATTCCGGCGTTTCAAACTTTCCGTCCGGCTGGGGACTATCAAATAAAAATTCATCGAAAATATCATCCGCCACATCCCAACGTCTGTAATTCTCCTGAAACCAGTCAAACATCTTGTGACTTTCTTCCGTATTCGTATGGGTCAGGATGTCATTCCAATGCTCCATACAGTCCCAGAACAACGCGCTCAGACCGCCGTCGGAATCATCCATCTGTACTTCCGACGCTTTCTCCAACGCTTTGCATGTCAGCCCAAACGCTTCCATAGGAAGTCCGCAGTCAAGCAGAACGGGAATTTTTTCGTCCAACAGAGATTCCATCTTCGATGTATACGCGCTGGCGTGATAATAATCTATATATCCGTATCTGTCGGCGTACTGTCTACTCAAACCGACAATTTGTTTTTCCCATCCATGAATTTGTTTGTCCGTAACCCGTCCGGCGGTTTTTAACATGATCTGTTCCGCAAGCTCGGAATTTTTCCGCGCGAATCGCAATAACAATTCTTGCGCGTCCGCCTCTTTCAGTGATTTTACGGCTTGCTCAAGCGGAATTTCCACAGTTTCTCCGCCGTTTGACGCCGTTTTCCATTTTGATATGTTTCCAATATCCGGGAAGCTGTCCGCTGACGCCGCGAACAGAACCGCCGCCATATGTTTACAATTATCCTGTTCCGCGTATGGACAGGAACAGTACATTTCACTCACCTGTCCATTAGAGAGACTGATTTCCACGTCATAATCTTCCGTGCCATAGACGACAGCGGTAATAGTTTCACCGTCATACTCGATCGACTCCACCGCGCCTGTATGATAATAGCTTTCGCCGCGCCGCAGAATTTTTGATTCAAATAACTCTTTCCAGCCGCCCAGTTTCACCTCAATCACACTCCTTGCGTGACGCGTTATTTTTCGTCAATTTATAGAAACAGACGCTTTGATTTTTCATACTCGTCAGTTAAATCTTGTGTCATAACATTTCCGTTAGCATTTTTTGATTTTATTTGATTCCGCGTGATTTGTATTATCTTCAATATAAAGGAAGTTGAGCTAAATCGCGCAAAATTCGTATACTGCGTTCATGGTTTTTTCCAACTTTAGAAGATTTAATCTTTCCAGTTTGGAAATGTTTTCGTCTGCTCTGCTCTGCGCATTGAGTATAATCCTCTAAATCGCACTCTCTCACAATAATTGCAGAGTAGATACATCCGGCTTCTCAATGCTCCATCCAAAAGAGCCATATTCATTTGTGAAAG
>CAJOFP010000337.1 GCA_905233795.1 uncultured Oscillibacter sp.
AAGACGCTTTCCTGTGAGGCGTTTTATAAGCATAAGGGCGCGTATTATCCGGTCAGGATATGCGCCAAGGGGAAACCGCGGGAGGCGGTGGAACAAGGAGGTGATGTCAGAATATTGTTGACATGATAAATCAACTATGGTATCATGGAAGTATAGGTAAAGGAGGGAATGACGGATGGTTTATGAAAAGGTTAAATGTCCGTATTGCGGCGGTGAGGATGTTGTGCGTAACGGCAAGAATCCGAAAGGCAAACAGAGGTATCTGTGTCACAATCAGGATTGTAAATGTAAATCATTTCAACTTGAGTATGAGAGAAACGCCTGTAAGCCGGGAGTCAAAGAACAGGCTTTGAACATGGTTATGAACGGATCGGGGACAAGAGACGTGGGCAGGGTTTTACACATCTCAAAAGACACTGTAACCGCTATTTTAAAAAAACGGAAAATATCGTCAGGCGGGTAAACGAAAGTTATCTTGCGGACAGAAGCGACGCGAACGAGCCGTTGGAAATTGAGATTCATAACGCGTTTGCCAATCCGGGCGAGGGTTTGTCGGTTGAAATGGACGAAATGTGGAGCTTTTATCATGATAAATCCCATGAGGTATGGCTCTGGTGGGCGATCGATCATAAAACAGGCGTTCCCATAGCGTTTGTCTTCGGGACGCGGAAACACAAATATCTTGATGAGCTTCTTGAATTGCTCAAGCCTTTTTCTATCGGGACTGTATACGCTGACAATCATTCCGCCTACTCCGACAGAATTCCGGAAGAAAATCTTGTCACAGGTAAGAAAAACACACAGAAAATTGAGCGTCGTCACCTGACATTAAGAACCCGTATCAAGCGTCTTTGTCGAAAATCCATATGCTTTTCCAAAAGTCTACGGATTCACAAAGCGGTCGTCGGTTTGTTTATTGATATATTCTTTTTTGGTCTTTCTATCGATCTATCAACAATATTATGACACAACCCCTTTTTCGCTTCTTGAATCGTGGGCATATTTTATTCTCCTAACTGATTTTCATACTTCTTTAACGCTATTGTCATTTCTTTCGCTACCGCCTTAATTACCGGAACAGCGACTGAGTTTCCGCATTGCTTCTTTACTTTTCCGTAAGAAACCACGATTTTATATGACTCCGGAAATCCTTGTATTCTAAGCATTTCCCGTTCTGTGGGTCGTCTTTCATCATTAATTAAAATATAATTGGCGGACGCGCCCGCTCTGAGCGCGGATGAATACGGGTGAGGGGTAATCGAACCCGCTATATTTTCATGAGAAATATATGGTTTCGGATAATTTTTATCTTTGAGGCGTTGCAAGCGAGATTCTCGAATAGCGTCCCTTACATAGTATTTCTGACTTACATTATCTTCTAATATTTCAGAAAGCGTTTTTCGCTCTTCTTTAGGGATAGGAAACGGAAAGTGAAAATCCACGTCGTTAAGAAATCCAACAATAATAATGCGTTCTCTTTTTTGCGGTACACCGTAATCCAGAGCGTTTAGAACCTTAGCGTAAACATGATAATTTAACGCTTCTAAGTGTTCTTTTATAATTCTAAAAGTATTTCCTTTATCATGCGCGGTCAAATTTTTCACATTTTCAAGCAAAAATGCCGGCGGATGTTTTTCTTTTAATATTCGCTCTATCTCAAAAAATAAAGTGCCGCATGTTTCGTTGGAAAATCCCTCTTTTTTTCCGATAATTGAAAAACTTTGGCATGGAAAACCACCGAGTAAAATATCAAAATTCGGAATATCCCCGGCGTCAATTTTCGTTATGTCGCCCGAAGGATGTTCGCCAAAGTTCGCCTCATATGTTTTGCAAGCGTCTTCATCAATTTCAGATGAAAAAACGCATTTTCCACCGACAGCCTCAAATCCCAATCTAATGCCGCCTATACCAGCAAATAAGTCAATAAATCTAAACTCATTCCACATGTTTCCGCCTCTATACAATATTGTAAATTTAAGATATTATTTTTATATCATACTTTTTATCTAAAATCAAGCCTTAAAAACATTTTTAATAAATATTTTAAATTTTTTATTTTTACAGTGGACGGGAGCGATAACAATTTTGTCGGACGGAAAAAGAGGGGGAAATTTTGAGTTATATTATTACGACAGAGAAAATCCGGGAATTTGAAAAATATCCGCGTTTGGAGGAACGAAGCGCGTCAACCGCGAGGAAATACGCCGACGCGGTCACGGCGTTTTATGACTTTTTG
>CAJOFP010000338.1 GCA_905233795.1 uncultured Oscillibacter sp.
AACTTTTGTCATCTCAAGGGCGAATAATTTCGCCGATAAAAACGCCTCTTCCGGCGCGTTGCCCGCCGTCCCGACTTCGATTAATAAAGACCCTGTCGTCGCGTGCTGGTTATATCTTGACTTTCGCAATAAAACAGGCCGCATTAAAGTAGGATAATCGCTTAAAATCTGCTCCTGAATCGCCACCGCTAATTTTAAATTTTCCATCCAATCCGGATGCGCCGCGCCGCTTCCATCACTGCCCATGACAAGCGTCATCTGCGCGGCGGTTCCCAATCCCTCAATCTCCGACACGACTTTATACGGATTGCCTTTTGAATCCGATATATAATCCCTGTGGACATCCAATATAAATTTTATCGTCGGATATTGCGCCATATAGCTTTGAATCGCCGCTAATGATCTGTCATAAGACCCTGTATAATTCGGATAGTCATATAAAGTTCTGTCATGAATCACAGATATGCCCGCGTCGGCGAAAATCGCCGCCATTTCATCCCCCGCTTTGACAACGCTATATCGAAAATCCGTCGTGCGGGAATCGCCCGACCATACGACTTCCGTCCCCGCTACCGGCGTATAGGCCTCACTGCCGTGAGAATGCAAAATCAAAATCTGCGGCCCGTCGGCGGTCAATTCGGCGTCGAACGGCTCCCGCAATGCGCTGATATTTAAATCATCTTTGCGCGTAGATGAAATATAAACATTTCCAATCACCGTATAACCGCTGGAACCTGTCGGAATCAGCGTCTTGGCGCGAACCCCGTTGTCAATATACTCAACCGGTTGAATCGGCGTTTCCGGCATGGGAATTAAATCTAACTTATCCGCGTTTTGATTTTCTTGATTTTCATCCGCTGATTTCGTCAAATTTTCTCCCGGATGACTTTCAATATTATTTTCAATTTCTTTCCCCGCCTGTCTTTCTGAATCTGGCTGATCCGCGTTTTCACCCGCGTTCGTCTCCGTTTCCGCGCCGTCAACGCCGTTAGAATCCCACTCGATTTCTTTTCCGTCCGACGCGTCCAATTTAGCGGCGTACAGCGCGGGGGATTGGCGTAAAATCACGGCGGCGGCGGGCGAAAGTCCATTGTTATCGCCTGAAAAAGCCGTGACCGCACTGTCTAAACGCGTTAAATATCGCGTTAAATCAATAGATTCCTTTATCGCCGGGAATGCGTTTTCATGTCCGCTTGTGATATAAACCGTCCAAATCGCGCCCGCCGCAAGCGTCAAGGCCGCTATCTGACGCGCCGCCCCGCCCGTTTTATATTTTCCATGCTTTTTATGACGCGTTATGTCGTTCCATTTCATATTTTTTATATCATTCGCGTATATTTCGCGGCGCGTTTTGTCAAAACATACGCCGCTTATAGATCGTTTTCGCGTGATTTTCAAATTTTTTTCACCTCAGAGTTTTACCTATGCGCGGCATGGATCAAATATGCCGCCCCCTTTCAATCACATAAAAATTTTTTATCCGAATTAAAAAAAACTCTTGACAATCCAAATGAGATGTGTTAATATCCCTTTTGTCGGTGTGGTGGAATGGTAGACACAGAAGACTTAAAATCTTCCGGTATGTTGATACTATGCCGGTTCAAGTCCGGTCACCGACACCATTTTATATCGCGGGATAGAGCAGTTGGTAGCTCGTCGGGCTCATAACCCGGAGGTCGGGGGTTCGAGTCCCCCCCCCGCAACCAGAAAAAGCGCCTGATTTTGTATAAAATCAGGCGCTTTTTATAACTTTTCAGGACTGATTTTTTTCGCGTTTTCCCGCTGATGCCAATCCGATGCCAATCTGATGTCTATTTTTAAAATCCGTTCCAATTTCTGATGCCAATCCATTTTTTGGAAGCCGTTTACAGGGGGTAAACGATTGCGAAAACCGTCCAAACCCGAAAAACCGGAAATGGAAATTGTCTGTTATAAATTTGTGACGGTCTACGAAATTTTTGCGATTTTATTTTAAAATTTCGTTAAAAATACCGAAATTAATTTTTTGCCTATCCGACCGCCCCGGACGCTTGCGCGAGGCGTCAAATATTTTTATTTTCGTCATTTTTAACAAAATTTCTGAAATTCAGTCAAAAAAGTTTGGCGGCGAAAATCCGTACTTTTTCGCCGTTTTCACGGAACCGGACAGCGGCTTTTTTATCGCCTCATAAATTTATTTTTATTTATTTTTATTTTTTTATTTATTTTTATTTTTTCGGATCGCTTTCCGCTCTCCGGAGAGAAAATGCGGGCGGCGGTTTTTCTCGGACATAAACAGGGGGAATCTCTATGGATGAGGATTTATTATCAAAACTGAACGACGCCCAGCGGGAGGCGGTCACAGCTACCGAAGGGTTTATACGGGTAATCGCGGGGGCCGGTTCCGGCAAGACCCGCGCTCTATCGTACCGTTTCGCGTGGCTGGTCAACGAACTCGGCATTTTGCCGGGGAATATTCTCTGCGTGACGTTCACCAACAAATCCGCGAGTGAAATGCGACAGCGGATTCACAATCTGACCGGGGATCAGGACACGGGATATATCAACACATTTCACGGCTTCTGCGTCTCCGTTTTGCGGGAGGACAGCCACGCCGTACAGTATCCCAAAAATTTTCTCGTTCTGGACAACGCCGATATTGATTCCATGCTTCAGATTATC
>CAJOFP010000339.1 GCA_905233795.1 uncultured Oscillibacter sp.
AACCCTTCTTTCTCAGTTCGTGAACGCGCTCATACGCTTCCGCCAGACGGCGAGCCGCGTATTGAAGCCTTTGCGGATTTCCGCAACCCTTGTTGAACTCGCGGGCGACGGCGTTGACTTCCCGTCCGACCTCGTTCATGAAATCAAGAACCTCCCGCGTTTCCGGTTCCCGGAACAGAACAGGCCGGTTGGTTTCCAGTTGATTCATCAGCCACGCGTTGGCGGACAGTCCCGCCGCCTCGCTCTTTTTCTTGAGCGTCTGATATTCTTTCTCACTCATCCGGACGCACGTCCGGTGAATCTGTTTTCCCATAATCTCACTCCCTGCATTGATTTTCTAAACCGGTTTCATTTTATCACAAAGCCGTTATAAAAACAATTTGGCAATCCGGCGATGATTTCGGATTTTTACTCATCCGCCCGAAGGCGGCATAGGGGACTGGGGATTTATCCCCTGAAAAGCATTTTGACATCAAAATGCTATGCTTGCGCGAATTATCGGAAATTTCCGATAATTCGCGTTATCGGAAAATTATTTTTATCGGAAATTCCGAGTAGGAATCAAGTGCGCAAGCCATTCATAGTTTAAAAATTTCCGATAAAAATATTCGCTCTGACATCGGAAGTCCGCCCCGCCCGGATCGGGCGGGGCAAAAAACTTCCGATAAAAATGAACTTTTGTAGGCGATGTGGTATCCTATGGAACGGCGGGTTATCCCGCTAATCCGTATTTGAGGAGGAATTGCATTGCTTACACAGGAACGTATCCCCATTGCCGGACTGCTTGACGGATATGAGGCCGCGCTGACCCGTATGGGCTACAGCGTAGTCACAAAACTGAGCTATATTCAATGCGCCGTCATGATTATCCGGAAGCATGAGAATCAGGGTTTGGAATTCCTTGATCCGGAAATTATATCCGGCTATTCGCGGGAGATTGACGAGCGCTATTACTCCGGCGGGATCAATGAATACTACCATTCTCGGCTTAAGCGTGAAATTGAGCGCTTTGCCAGATACGCCGACTCAGGGAATTGCGGCGCGCGTCCCAGTCCCCTGAGCGGGGCAAGAGTAAAGCTCTCGTCGGAATTCGCCCGTATCGCTGAAGATTTTCTGTCCGGAAACTACCACCCGAATACGCGCTGCGATATGCGCTGGACAATCTATCGGTATTTTTCATGGTTGGAAGAGCAGGGGTTCCGCAATATGGAAAACGTGGGATTGATTCATCTTCAGAAATTTCTCCTGTTCATTTCCGAAAAGTACGCTCCGGGTTCGGTACACAACATGCGTCTGTACCTGAAAAAACTCTATGGCTTTCTGTTCGCGTCAGGTTATTCGGAATCGGATTATCAGGAATTGCTGTCCTTTACGGTCAACCGGGAAAAGAGAGTAATTCCCACGCTCCCGAAAGAGGATATCGCAAAACTTCTGGATTCCATCGACCGGAACAGCGTCAAGGGAAAGCGTAATTACGCGATTATGCTTCTTGGAACGGTATTGGGACTGCGAGCCTGTGACGTAGTGGCGCTGAAACTGACGGATATTGACTGGATTCGCGGAGAAATCAAGGTAAAACAGGCAAAGACGGGGAATTTTGTCGCGCTCCCGCTGACACAGGACGTGGGAGAGGCGTTGAAGGATTACATCCTCAATGCCCGTCCCCGCGCCGACACGGACGCTGTTTTTCTGCGCATTCAGGCGCCGCATACCGCTCTGGCCACCGCGGCGGCTCTGGGCGTGGTTTACAACGAATGCTGCGCGGCGGTCGGTTTGCCGCGCAGCCACAGATTCCACAATCTGCGCCGCGCTCTGGGAACTTCCATGATTTCCAACGGCGTTTCCGTCTATGATGTGGCGCAGGTATTCGGGGATCAGGATGTGGAATCCGTAAAGCCTTATCTGGCGGTCGATTATGAGCATCTGAAAATGTGCGCGCTTCCCTTTGACGGAATCGCTCCGCTGGGAGGTGAGGCGTAATGGATGAATTTATCGGCGCGTTTGGCGAAAGAATCGCCGGATTTCTGGATGACCGGGCGGCCCGCGGCTTTAAACGGGACACATGGGTCCGGCATTTTATCAAATTTGACCGCTGGGTATTTCAAACGCATCCGGAGACGACGGAACTGACGCGGGAAATCGTGTATGAGTGGATTGACGACGATTCCGTATCCCCCCATGACGCCGCTCAGCGAAGCTCCGGCATCCGGATGTTTGGAAAATCTCTCCTGTCAAAAGTATTTTTGTACCGCATATCTTTTCCGATTCCGAACTGACCGCGCTGTTCGCCGAGATCGACGCGCTCGAGCCGACCCGGACGGAGCCGTTCATTCATGAAATGGCCCCGACGCTGTTCCGCCTGATTTACACCTGCGGCCTGCGCCCGAACGAGGGACGGAAACTGCTGACGGAGAACATCAGCCTCCGCACGGGAGAGATGTTGCTGACGCGTACCAAAGGGAACAAAGAACGGATTGTCGTCATGTCGGACGATATGCTCCTCATGGCGCGCAAATACGATCAACGCCGGAAAATTTTCGCCGGGGACAATCCGTACTTTTTCCCCTCCGCGAACGGCGGCGTCATGGCGAACGCGACCGTCCGCGCCGCGTTTCACAGGGCGTGGTCTCATGTCCGACTGCCGGACAAATATCCCGGAAGAGTACGCGTTTATGACCTGCGGCATCGTTTCGCTTCCGCGCGGCTGAATCTCTGGCTCGACAATGGGGAAAATCTTTTTGCGACGCTCCCGTTTCTGCGTGAATATATGGGACACCAAAATCTGTCCGAAACCGCCTATTATATCCATATTCTCCCGGAAAACCTCCTGAAATCTCCCGCCGTCGACTGGGAACGGTTTGACGGTATGTTTCCGGAGGTGAACGCGTGATGAAACTGGGCGACGACAATCTGTTTCCTTTTATTCACGATTTCCTGAAAATCTATCTCCCCAAACGCCGCCGGGCCAGTCAGAATACCGTTCGCTCCTACAGCGCGGCCCTCAACGCGCTGATGGATTATATCAAGGCGCGGAACTCTGTCCCGCTTTCCCGGATTACTATGGAGATGCTGACAGCGGATACGATTCTGTCATGGCTGGACAGTCTGGACGAGAACGGTCTCTCTGACGCCACGCGCAACAATCGCCGCGCCGCGATCCGCGCCTTTCTGGATTACGCTTCGGATCGGGACATTACAGTTACAGCCGTCTTGAATGAACTGAAAAAAGTCTCTTTCAGAAAGCCCTCCGCGACCCGTATTGTGGATTATATGAGCATGAACGCTGTCGCCGCGATTGTGGGACAGACGGATGAGAATACCCGCAAAGGCTTCAGAGACAGAGTGTTCCTGATGCTGATGTATGATACCGCCGCCCGCGTTCAGGAAATGCTGGATATTCTCCTGTGCGATTTGAATTTCGACGGCAAGCCGAAAGTCACGCTTCACGGCAAAGGCGGGAAACCCCGTGTGATTCCCCTGATGGAAAAAACCATGCGCCATATTCAAAAATATCTGCGTGAATTTCATGACGGTCTGCCGCTGTCCTCGGAGATTCCGTTGTTTTATACCGTAAGAAAGGGTCAAACGCATCCCCTTTCCGCCCGCGCTGTCCGGTATATGCTTCTGGAGTATGGGAAAAAGGCCAGAGCTGTTTGTCCGGAAGTTCCGGAAAATGTTTATCCGCATCTGTTCCGGCACAGCAGGGCCATGCATCTGTATCAGGCGGGCATGGACCTCACGCTCGTATCCCAGTGGCTTGGACACGCCAATCTTGAAACCACCGAGATTTACGCCTACGCGGATACGGAACACAAGCGTAAAGCGATTGCCGCTTCCACGCCCCCGGACAGCCCCCTGCATTCAAAGCTGAATGCGGCGCGCTATACCGTTACCGACGAAGAGTTATTGAAAAAGCTGGTCGGCTTACGGTAACCTTATTTTTATCGGAAGTTTTTTGCCCCGCCCGATCCGGGCGGGGTGGACTTCCGATGCCAAAGCGAATATTTTTATCGGAAATTTTCAAACCATGAATGGCTTGCGCACTTGATTCCTACTCGGAATTTCCGATAAAAATAATTTTCCGATAACGCGAATTATCGGAAATTTCCGATAATTTTTGCAAGCATAGCGCAAATGAACATTGCGCTTCTTGCTGGGGTAAAACCCCAGTCCCCCATGCCGCCTTCGGGCGGAAGATTTCTTTACAAAAACGGGAGGCGAAAAAGAAAAACATG
>CAJOFP010000340.1 GCA_905233795.1 uncultured Oscillibacter sp.
TGAATACTATAGGCGATTGGATTTCCTCAAAATGGCAAGCCGCGACTGAGGCGACATCAAGCGCGTTAGAGACATCCGGCGGCGTCGTGTCCGCGAAGTGGGGCGAAATATCCGTTACCGTCTCCTCAACGATGGACGCGATTTCCGGCGCGGTATCTTCCGTCTGGAATAATATTGTAACTTCCGTTTCTCAGAATGTCAACGCAATTCGTCAGACTGTCGCCGACGGTTTCAACGCGGCGAAAGATTTTGTTATAAATCTCGCGGGAGAGGCGTACCAGTGGGGCGCGGATTTAATAAGCAATCTCGTGTCCGGAATCCGATCTGGGATTCAATGGGTAGCCGACGCCGTAACCGGAGTAGCCGATAAAATCCGCGCTTTCCTGCATTTCAGCGTACCGGACGAGGGACCTTTGACGGATTTTGAGACGTGGATGCCGGACATGATCGATCAACTCGCCGCCGGAATTGAAAACGGGGACAGTCGGGTGGCGTCCGCAATACGGAATATGGTCGGCGCGATGAGCGATATTATACAATCCGGCATTTCAACAGTCAGCGAAACTTTCAAATCCGGCTGGGACAGTATATTTAACGCTCTTGGCAATATGGATTCCGGCGTTTTGAACGGCTTTGTCGGCGTTTTCAGTGAAATCTCGAACGCGGCGGCGTCCGCGTGGAACGCTGTGGGAACGGCCACAACCGCCGCGTGGCAAAATATTGAGAATATTCTGACATCCGTATGGAGTAATTTGCTCAATATAGCCGGAAGCGCGTGGGATGGCGTTTATTCCGTTGTCACCGGCGCTTTATCCCAGATTCAGTCCGGCGTCATTTCGATTGTCGGGAATATTCAAAACGCCGTAACAACGGCGTTCACGGCGATTCAATCCGCAATCAGTCAGTCGATGGAAACCGTCCGGAATTTTATATCTTCCGGAATGGACGCCGCGAGAACCGCGTTTTCTAACGCCCTTGACAGCATTCAAACGAATGTCAGCGGCGCGTTTTCCAATATGGTATCCGGTATCAGCGGCGCGATGGGAAACGTGAAAAACGCCGTCGTCACCGGAATGCAAACGGCTGTTAATTATATCCGGTCGCTAGGCATACGAAATTCTATCGGAAATGTGATTGGCGCGGTTTCGGATGTGGCGGGAAAAATAAAATCTTTCCTGCATTTCAGCGTACCGGATGAGGGTCCCCTGACAGATTTTGAGGCGTGGATGCCGGATTTCATGAGCGGTCTGGCGAACGGTATCAACAGCAATTCCGGAATCGTAATCGACGCGGTAAACGCTCTGACAAACGGAATCGTGTCCGCGTTTCAATCCGGAACGGACGGAATAAAAAACGCGTTTATTTCAATATGGGAGAATATAAGCGGCGTTTTTGATAAAATCAGCGGCGCGATTCCCGGAAATATCGCGGCGGCGGTCACATCCGCGCAAGAAATGATCAATGGAGTTATAAGCGCCGTTTCAGGTCTTGATTCCATGTCGTCCGTTTTGGAAGCGGTGAAAAACGCGTCGGCGTCCGCGTTTGAAAATATGCGGTCATCGGCGGACAGTTCCATGAACGGCGTCAAATCCGCTGTCTCAAACGCTTTGAATGACGCGCAAAATACAATAAGCGCGATTTTGAGCGCGATTCACGGCAATTTTAACAGCGTATTTTCCGGTCTTGCCTCCGGCGTCGCCGGAAATATGGGCAATGTCACAGTGGCTGTGAAAAACGCGATGGATTCCGCCGCGAGTTATATAAAATCTCTGGCGTCGTCCGCCGCGTCATGGGGAGCCGATATGGTCTCCGGCATCGCCAACGGCATTAGCGGGGCGGCGGGCAAAGTCACGTCGGCGGTCAGCGGTTTGGCCGGTACGATCAAATCTTACCTGCATTTCTCCGTGCCGGATACCGGCCCGCTTACGGATTACGAAAGCTGGATGCCGGATTTCATGAGCGGTCTGGCTATCAGTATGGATGGGAGTTCCGGTCTCCTGACAGCGGCGATTGAGGGAATTGGCGCGAGAATCAGAGAACAGTTCGCGGCGGCGTTTGACGGCGCGAAAGAAAGCGTTGTGTCCAGTGTGGTCGGAATCGGTGAGGCGCTTTCAGCGGGTTTAAATAACGCCGTGATATTTTTACAGTCCCTGCCCGCTCAGGCGGTTCAATGGGGCGCGGATTTTATCAACGGCTTGCGGGACGGAATCATGTCCGGAGTGAGTTCTATAATCAGCGCGGTTCAAAGCGTGGCGGAGAATATTCGTTCTTATCTGCATTTCTCCGTGCCGGACAAAGGGCCGCTGAAAGATTATGAAAACTGGATGCCGGATTTCACCGGCGGATTGGCCCAAGGTTTTGAGAGCGGCGGAGCGGATATTCTGGATAAAGTCCGCGTGTTATTGCAAGACGTGTCGTTACTCACTCAGGCGGCTACCGCGCAAACGACAACCGCCGTCACGTCGATGGTGAACAACCGGACATCGAACGTCACGCAGAATGTGAATATCAGCAACTCCTATAGCGGAACCGCCTCGGAAGGCGCGAGAAACGTCACGAAAGCGATGAAGAAGTCAGCCTCTGACGCCACGGATTATATGGCAAGAGCGCTCCAGTACGCGTAAGGGAGGTGGCGGAGATGGCAAGAAACCTAAAGCCCGTTTCGGTCGCCGGGATTGAGTTCGACGCCCTGATTGACGAAACGAAAACCCTGTCCGCCACCATCCCGGCCTATCCTGTCGAGGACGGATTTCCCGTGTCCGATACGATAGTCCTTGACCCGCTCACGGTGTCGATGACGCTGTATGTGAGCAATACTCCCGTCACATGGCTGTATCGGCACGGAAGCTCTACCAGCAGGGTACAGGAAATTTGCGACCAGATTGAGAATCTGTGGCTGAACAAAGACCCCGTGAAAATCGTCACAACAGACGCCATCTATACGGACATGGGGATTACGAGCATCTCCATCAAAAAGGCGAAGGACATCGGTTACGCCCGCGAGATTACGCTGACGGCGAGTAAAATCCGCACCACCTCCCGGAAGACGGTTGACATCCCGTCCTACATCCTGAAGTCCGGCGCTACCGAGGCCAGCGCGGGAACGGCGTCCACCTCCAAAACGAGCAGTAAAGCCTCTTCTGGGAGCAGTAAAGCCGCAGGGAGCGTTAGTTCGGGCAAGTCCGGCAGTTCGACAGGCTCTAAAAAAAGCTCCTCAAAAAGCGCGTCTACAAGCTCAGGAACAAG
>CAJOFP010000341.1 GCA_905233795.1 uncultured Oscillibacter sp.
GATCCAGATTGCCGCCCGGTTCTTCGTAACGCTCCGGCGTTCTCTGGGACGGACGAAGAAAAAAATCGTCCAAGTGAACCACGCTCCAGCCGTAATATCCAGACAGCTTTTCGGCAAGCGTGGTCTTGCCGGACGCGCAACGCCCGTCTATAGCGACTAAAATGACGGATTGCGATTTGTTTTTTTTGCTTTTATTTTCTAAATCCAGAATCTGACGGATAAAAAGCGGAAGCGATATTTTACGGTCAATGATTCTATAAGCCGGATGATAAGCGGCGCGGTATATATCGCTGTGGGATACCGCCGGATAACCCGCGGCGGCGTATCGCGTCAAATACTCGTCCAGTTCGGATAAATGAAAATAAAAAATATTTTCTCTTGTTAATTCGCGCAAAATTTCCAGTTTTCGCAGAAAATTTTCACGCGTTCCCGTGTGAATCTTCGACGATTGTATAAAATCCTGATTTAATTTTTCTAACGTGTACGCGTCCGGTCTGTCTCTCTCGTCCGTTATATTTTTTGCTATACCGGATAAATAAACCCGGACGACGCCGTTCCCGATTTCCTCAAATTTAATATTATCTCGAATATTATCTCGCGTGTATCTGTTCGCGTTATATTCTTGATATTCCTGAGATAACGCGGCGAAACTGGCGGCGCTGTCCCGTATCAAATGCCCGCCTCCAAATTCGTTTTGATAAATCAGCTTGACCGCGTCACGCGGACGCGTTTCAGGATAACGTCCGGCGTGGGTTTTTAAAATATTTTTCAGATTTTCCGAATCCATATTTATTTTCCCGCTTTGTTTGATTTTTTATAAATTTAAATATATATTTTATTTAAATTTTATTTATTATTTAAATTTTCATGAAATATCAATCCCGCTCTGTCAAGCGCGGCGACCAGCGGCGGAATCAACGCGATATGCAGTATAATGCCGGGGATGGCGTTTGTGACCGCTCCGGCCAGAAACGCCTCAAACGGAAATGTCGAACCGGACAGACCCGCCAGAATAAACCGCGCCGCGCCCCATATCAATCTGCCGCCGATCATGGATATAACAAGCGTAATATAAATATAGCGCGTTTTTTTCGGGAAAATCGGATAAAGAACGCCGGTCAAACATCCATAGGCGGCCAATTCAAACGCCATAGCGATTGCGCCGGGCATAGGCGGCATTTGAAATAATAAATTGCGTAATAACGGCGCGATAAAGCCCGTTAAAAGCGCGTATGGCCAGCCGCACAAAAAGCCGCATAAAAATACGGGAATGTGCATGGGACTGAGCGCCTGTCCGATTTGCGGAATATGTCCGGTCAGAAACGGCAGGATTAAACACAGCGCGAGACATACCGCCGCGCAGGTAAGTTTGCGAATTTGCGTATTATTTATATTTTTCGCCGTGTGTTCCATAAAAATTTCCCCCTGTTATTGATAAATTATTAAATTATTAAAATTTAAAAATATTAAAATATAAAAAAATAAAAAAGCGTCCTTTTTCCCGATTTTTTACGGGGAAAAGCGGCGCTTCATGCGTCATCAATAGCTTCATGCTATTATTATTTTTATATTATAGCTTATTTAGAAATATCCGTCAAGATTTTTTCGACGGCCAATTCCACAAAACGCCCCGCCGTGATGTCCGATACGCCGACAATCTCGTTATCGCATTGACTGAACGGGATTAAAATTCTTTTCGCGTCGGCTTGCGCGATTGCCAACGCCATCGCGGGCGTGATTTCGCCGTTTAAACTGTCGGCGATTGCGATTCCGACCGGGCCAATAATATAATCGCATTTGCGGCAGTTGACTTTCACCGCGTTTTCACCCGTGGCGGCGATATTCGCGCCGGCTTTTAACATGCCCGCCGTCGCCGCCGTGTTTGTGCCTACGGCTATGATATACGCGTCCGGCATATTTTTTTTAATCGCCGTCACTAACGCCTTACCGATTCCGCCGCCCTGTCCGTCTATTACTAATATGCGCGTTTCCGTCCTGTCCCGATTCTTTCCCATGTACGCCGAACCCGCTTTCTGTGAGATAAAAATATATATTATTTTTAATATTTAAATTTTATATTTTAAATATTAAAACTTAAAAATATATTAAAATTTTTGAAATATATAAAAAATATTTGCGATATTGTGATATAAATATTATAATAATAAATATAATAATAATTATTTTATATTTATTATTATATTTATAATTTGATTAAGGGGG
>CAJOFP010000342.1 GCA_905233795.1 uncultured Oscillibacter sp.
CGATTGAAAATTTATTAAATTTAATCGCAAAAGGCGAGACAATCGGCGAACAGAATACCCGTTATGTCTGTACGATGATCAGAACCGGCAAAGGCGATAAAATTTCGGAAATCGCCGGTGACGTATTATGCGTATCGTCCAAAGGACGCCCGGTCAAGCCAAAAACCGTCGGACAGGGCGAATATATCAAGTCTATATTAAAAAATACGGTTACAATCGGCGTCGGCCCGGCGGGAACCGGTAAAACTTATTTAGCGGTCGCCGCCGCCGTGCGGGCGTTCCGGGATAAACAAGCCAATCGCATTATATTAACGCGTCCGGCTGTAGAGGCCGGGGAGCGTCTTGGATTTCTGCCCGGCGATCTGCAAAGCAAAGTCGATCCGTATTTGCGGCCTTTATACGACGCTTTATTTGATTTATTGGGCTCTGAAACGTATCAGAAATATATGGAGCGCGGCAATATTGAAATCGCGCCGCTTGCCTATATGCGCGGTCGGACGCTTGACGACAGTTTTATAATTTTAGACGAAGCGCAAAATACCAGTCGGGAACAAATGAAAATGTTTTTAACCCGTCTGGGATTCGGCTCTAAAATGGTAATCACGGGCGACGCGACGCAAATTGATTTGCCGGACGGGAAAGAATCGGGATTGCGTGAAGCCATGCGGGTTTTGCGCGATATAGACGGCATCGGCATTTGCGAACTGACAGACGCTGACGTAGTCCGTCATGTGATGGTTCAGAAAATCGTACAGGCTTACGCCGCTTACGAAGAACAGCGTAATTTAAAACGCGAAAATAATAATAATTATCACGCGCCGAAAAATCAGGATAAAAATAAAATCAATCAAACAAATCAAGCAAATCAGGCAAATCAAATTCAAAAACGAGAAAAGCAAGATAAACAAGAAAAATCTGACAAGCGGGATAAAATCAAAACACGCGAAAAAGGCGATAGAAAATATAATAAAAATTATAATAAAAAATATAAAAATAATAATAAAAATTATAAATCCGGCAACCGGCGGAAATCGGGACGGAAAAAATATAAATATTAAAAATATTAAAATAAAATATTAAAATATAGAAACGAAAGAGGCGATATAGAAAAAATGGCAAGTCAGCATGATATTTTTATCAACGCCGATATTCCCGGCATAGATGAGGGACTCCGGGCGTTTATCAAACGTGTAATTAAAACCGGATTGGAAGCCGAAGGCGTTGATTTCCCGTATGAAGTGAATGTGTTATTGACCGGTGACAACGGGATTCAAAAAATCAATCACGAACAGCGCGGCGTGGATCGGGCGACGGATGTATTGAGTTTTCCCATGTTTGATCTGTTCCCCGGAAGATTGCCCCATCCCGAGACGGACGCCGACCCGGAGACCGGTAAAGTCCCGCTGGGCGATATTGCGCTTTCTATGGAACGTATGGCCGCCCAAGCCCAAGAGTACGGACACTCCAACCTCCGCGAATTGGCGTATTTAATCACGCATTCCGTATTGCATCTGCTGGGCTATGACCATATGGACGAGGGCGCGCAAAAAAAATTAATGCGCGAACACGAGGAAAAAATTATGGCGCTTCTGGATTTAAGCCGTTAAATATTTTTTAATATTATGAAAATTTTATAAAAAAATAATCACCGGCGCGTATTTTTCAGCGTAAAATAGCGTGAGGTGGTAAATATGGCGTTGACGGCTATTCAGGACGGTTTATTAATATTTTTCTGCGCGGCGGGCATGGCGGCGACGGTCTGGACGGCGGCAAGCGTATTTTTACGCGCCGGACGCCCGTCCATTCCCGGATTGCTTTTAATCTTACCCGTACAGGGCGACGCCCCCGCGATGGAACAGGATGTCCGCGAACTGCGCCGGATTGCGTATCAGATACCCGGCGTAAAATTGATTTTGGCCGATTGCGGCTTGAATCACGACGCCCGCGAATTGGCGCGGTATTTAATTTCACGCGAACCCGGCGCCGTCCTGACTGACGCGCAAAAAATCGGGATTTTGAATTTGAATAATTTAAAAATATAAATTTAAACAGGAAAATTAACAGGAAAATTAAAAAATATATATAAAATATTTTTTGAGGTGGAAATGATGTTAGATATAAAATTTATACGCGAAAACCCGGATGAAACGCGGGAAAATATTAAAAAGAAATTTCAGGATTTTAAATTGCCGCTGGTGGATCAGGCGATTGAGATTGA
>CAJOFP010000343.1 GCA_905233795.1 uncultured Oscillibacter sp.
GTATCAATGCGCGATGGATTTGAATAAATAATTTTTTATTCTTGAACCTCACCCCCTGTCCCCCTCCCCTAAAAAGGGGAGGGGGAACGTATTTTATAAATTCATATAAAATATAAAATTTTAGTATATTTTTAAAAGAAAATCTTAAAAATTACGTTCCCCCTCTCCTGATTAGGAGAGGGGGACAGGGGGTGAGGTTCAGGATTATATAAATAATAAATATAAATATAATATTAATGGCTTAATTCCATGAGTTTTCCGCGCAATTCGGCCTCAATACGGCGCAATTCCTGTTCGGCGGCTTTCCGTTTCGCCGCGCCCTCGCGCTGGATATTTAATACTTCGTCGATTGTGGATATTAAATTCTGATTGGTCTGCTGGAGCGTCTCTATATCGACGACGCCGCGTTCCGCCTCCCGCGCCGTGGCGATTGTACCCATTTTTAACATTTCGGCGTTTTTCTTTAATAATTCGTTCGTCATATTCGTCACGGCGTTCTGGGCTTCCGTCGCCTGCCGACCGTGTTCCAGTCCCAGCGCCAAGACCATTTGACTTTTCCATAACGGAATCGTATTCATGAGTGACGATTGAATTTTTTCCGCCATTTGTACGTCGTTATTTTGGATCATACGGGTTTGGGGGCCCATTTGGATAGAGATCATGCGCGTTAAGTCCAGATCATGCAGTTTTTTCTCAAATCTGTCGCACATTTGATTCATATCGTTAAATCTCTGGGCGTCCTCTTGCGATCCGGTTTGTTCGGCGCGGCGGCGCAGTTCGGCGAGTTCCGTATTGCGTACCTGTTCCAGACGCATTTTCCCCGCCATGATATACATCGTCAGTTCTTTATAATATTTTAAATTTAATTCATACATTTGATCCAGCATAGCGACATCTTTTAAAAGCGTAATCTGATGCTGTTCCAGCTGTTTGCTGATTTTGTCAATATTCGCCTCGGCCTTGTCATATTGCGCTTTCATGCTCTGGACTTTGTCAACCGGCTTTTTGAACAATCCCCGGAAACCTTTCGCCTGTTCTTCCGGCTGATTGAATCCCTGAAGCTGTGTGACCAGACCGCCCAACGCCTGTCCGATTTCGCCCAAATCTTTTGTCCGCACGGATTCCAGCGCGCTTTCCGAGAAACTCGCTATATTTTTCTGCGCGGCGGCGCCGTATTGCAGAACCATATTGGAATCCATCAGATCAATTTTTTGAGAGAACTCCTCGACGGCGCGGCGTTCTTCAGGACTGAGTTCAATTTCTTCCGGGACCGGCTCCGGCGCCTGTTGAACCTGCGGCGCGGGCGCGTTGGAGCGCCGCGTCGTTGGGCGAGTTTTCGCGGCAGCGCGCGTTTTCGATCAGCCGTTCGCGTTCGCGTGTAAAATTATTAAAATTATTATTAAAATTATAATCGCCGTTATGATTCGGCGCGGCGGGAGATGTCGTCAAATCCGGCGCCATGAAATCACGCGTCATATCACTCATAAAAATCATCCGTCCTCATGATATTTTATTTATTATTTTATTATATTTTATTATTATATTTATTTTATTCAAATTATTTCTATCATGATTATATCGCGGATTGGATTTCGGGTCAAGCCGGATTGGATATATCCGGCGTCAACGGCTCCATTTTTTCCGGCGCGTCCACGCCGAGTAAATTTAAACCGTTTTTCAAGACAATCCGGGCCGCGTCGGCGAGATATAAACGCGCCGCCTGTATATCGCTCTGTTCGCCCCGGATATGACACGCCGTATAAAATCTATGAAAACAGGCCGCCAAATCCTGTAAAGCGCGGTTAATATAACTCGGATCGTAATCGCGGGCGGCGAATTGTACGGCGTCGGGGAACTTGGCGAGAGATTTGATCAACGCCTTTTCCGTCTCATGGGATAATAATTCCGCGCCGTTCTCCGGCCATACGGGCTCTACGCCCTCGGATTTTAATATTTTTAACAGCGAACATATACGGGCGTGGGCGTATTCGACATAATATAACGGATTTTCGGAATCTTCCCGCACGGCAAGATTTAAATCAAATTCCATTTGCGTATCAGGCTTAGAATTAAAAAACCATCGGGCGGCGTCCACGGGGACTTCGTCTAATAAATCCGATAAACTAATCGCCTTGCCGGTTCTCTTGCTCATTCGGACAATTTCACCGTCGCGGGATAATTTGACAAGCTGCATTAAAACTATATCCAATCTCCCGGAGCCGTCCAGATTCAACGCGTCCAGCGCCAATTTTAAACGCGCCACATGGCCGTGATGATCCGCGCCCCAGATATTAATAACGCGATCAAATCCGCGCTTCTCGAATTTATTTCTATGATACGCTATATCCGCCGCGAAATAAGTGTAAAATCCGTTGCTTCTGCGTAAAACATCGTCTTTTAAATCCAGTTTACGCATATTTTTTAATATATTCAAACGCGTTTTGTCCTGCTCTAAACCGCGTGTATTGACCAGATTTTCCGCGTTTTCAAGCGATTTTAATAATATTTCACTGGTTTTCAGCCATAACGCGCCGTCTTTCTCATACGTCCAGCCGCCGCGCTTTAATATCTCCACTGTATCAATATTTTATATCTCTCTAAATCATATTTCATCTTGGGCAGATTTTTATCCAATCCGAAACGCGCTAATTTCGCTCTCCGTTCTTCTGGATTTAAATTATTTAAATTATCGCCGTATGTTTGATAATATAACGCCGCCAGTTCTTTTATATCATCGCCGTGATAGCCGTCCTCCGGGAACGGGATTTTTAATTCAATTTCCCGTTCAAATTCCTGTTTTATCTCATCCGGCAGATTTTTATTATTATTTTTATTTTTCCAGTCCGCGATTTTTTCTTCTAACGCGATAACTTGCAAATAACGCGCCTCAATCGAATGCGAAAATTTATCAATCTGATTCCCGGCGTCATTGACGTAAAATTCCCGCGTGACATCCGCGCCGCTGTATTTCAACACCGCCGCCAGCGTATCGCCCAGAACGCCGCCGCGGGCGTTGCCCATGTGCATAGGCCCCGTGGGATTCGCCGACACAAATTCCACCATGATTTTTAAATCTTTCAAATCATCCGAAGCGCCGTAATTTTCCCGCTCCTGATTAATAATCTTTAATACATCGGCGTACCAGTCCGGCCCGGCGTAGAAATTCAAAAAGCCCGGCCCCGCGATTTCCACACGCGTCCATTTTAAATTATTATTATTTTTATTATTTATTTTATTAATATACCCGCATAAAATACCGGCGATTTCACGCGGGGATTTTTTTAATTTTTTCGCGGCGGCCAACGCGAAAGTCGTCGTAAAATCGCCGTTTGTAACATCTTTTGGAATTTCCACCGGGGGATTGGATATTAAATTCATATCCAATTCCGCCAGAACGCCGTCCGCCGCCGCTGTTTGATACGCTTCCAGCGTCAGCGCCGCGATTTGTTCTTTCGCTGTCCGTATCGGATTACAATTCGCCATTGCTATTAAACGCCTGCCTTATTTTATTATTATTTTATTTATCTCCGTAATGAGAACCGCACTGGATAATTAAAATCCTGCCTTCATTGATTTGATATACCAGCCGGTTTTCGCTGTCAATCCGGCGGCTCCAGTATCCGTTTAAATTTCCTTTTAACGGCTCCGGTTTGCCAATTCCGGTATATCCATATCGATCAATATCCTGAAGCAGACGCAGAATTTTTTTCAGATTTTTCCGATCCTGTTCTAAACAAGTTTCAAACCCTTCCCACGCCTCATCCAGCCAAAGTTTATCCATGCGCTTTCGCCTTGTCTTTTTCTTTCCAAGACGCGACGCGAGCGGCGGATTTTTCAAGACGCGCTATATTTTCGGGACTGTAAAACGGATCGGACGCCACCGGAATCAAAGCGCCTTCTAAAAAGCCGATTACATATTCTAATTTATTATCCGGGATTGTATCCAAAAGCCGCATAGCCCGTTCACGTTCTTCCGCGTAAAACGCTTTTTCCTCTTCACTCATAATTCATTTATGCCCCTCTCTGTCGATTGCCGCCTGTTATTTTTATCATTATATCACGTTTTTTCACGTTTCCGCGTGATTTTTGCGCTTGACGCTTACGCGAAAACGATTTTTTCCCGTCGCGGCGTGTTCCACGGAAATCGAATAGCGAATCTCCATAAATCCGCCCGTTTCAGACAAATCATGTCTTAAATAGCTTGTCTGTACGTCTATTGACAGTTCGCCGAACGGCGTTTCATATAATGACGTGTGCTGGCGTCCCTCTTCAAATACCATTTGGGAAGTCACGGAACCGGTACGGCGCAGAATCACACGCCCCCCCCGGATTTCAAATTCCGTTACAGTCCCCTCCATGCCGGTCAGCGCGCTTTCCTGATACCGTAACGCCAAGCCGTCAGGACGCGTTTCCATGACGCCCTCCGTCAACAATTCCGTATTTTCGGGATTTAAGCCGTCAAAATCCTGTTCGGCTTTGATCGACAATAAAACCGGCAGGCTCTCCGGATTTTTTCCCGGATTTTTTTCTAATTTATTTAAATTATTATTTAAATTATTATTTAAATTATCCGCCGTCCCGATACGCTCTAAATCCGTTTTTTTCGGCTTCTTTTTCAAATCTTTTTTCGCGGTTTGTTTTGCGCCTGTTTTCGCGTCCTGTTTATTTTTCAGACCTGTTTTTAATATAGCCGCCGTTTCCGTCTCTTTTTTCTCTCTTTTCAATATAGCCGCCGCGTCCATATCTTTTTTCTCTTTTTTATCTTTTTTCAGCG
>CAJOFP010000344.1 GCA_905233795.1 uncultured Oscillibacter sp.
AGAATCTCAATATTACGGAGCGTTCCGCGCAACATCTGATGACGATTGCCCGGAAGTGTTCAAATCCGAAAGCGCTTTCGGATTTGGGCAAGACAAAAGTCCTGACGATTCTGACGCTTCCTCCCGCCGAACGGGAATTGTTCATGAACGGCGATTACATCCCGGACGGCGCGGACAAATCCGTTGGGGACATGACCACGCGTGAACTGCAACAGGTTATCCGGGAGCGCGACGAGGCGCGGAAAGAGGCGGAAACCGCCAAAGCCGACGCCCAAGCCGCCGTCGAAAATTGGAAAGAAGCCGAAAAAAATTTGAGAATCGCGTCAACGGAAAATAAGATTCTCCGGAAAAACGCGGAGGTTGCCAAAGCAGACGCCCAAGCCGCCGAGGAATCCCGCTCAATCATGGAGCAGGAAGTGAAAATCCAGCGGAGTATGAAAGACGCCGCCATGCGGGACGCTCAGGAGGCTTTGGATGAGGCGGACGCGCTCCGGAAAGAAATTCAGGAGCTTCGTGACCGTCCCCCGGAAATTTCGGTTCAGACCGAACGCGACGAGGCGGCGATTGAGGAGGCGCGTGAGGCAGTCCGGGCCGAACTGACGGAGCGACTGGACGAGGCGAATCGGCGGCGGGACGCCGCCCAAGCCGAGGCGCAAGCCCTGCGGGAACGTATCAACGAAATGCAAATCGCTCTTGCGAAAGCGAACACGGAAGCGGAAAGAGTAAAATCAGAAATCGCGGCGGAAGTCAGCGAGTTTCAATCTTATTATCATCAGGCGGAAACGCTGGTCAATAAAATGCGCGGCGTTATTTTGAAACTGACGCCGAAAGACTCGGAGACGGCTGAAACTCTCGGCAAATCCCTTTTGAGTCTGGTGGCGAATAAAGCCGCCTCGTAAGCGCGGTAGGCATACGAAACGGCTTTCCCCTGTGATGAATAGCGATAAATATAAAGCGCGTATCTTTATTTTATCACAGGGGAGGTCGTGACGCAATGAGTAAACCGCGTGAAAAATGGTGGGGATATGTCAAGAACTGTATCCGGGATTATCCCCGGATGTGTGATAAACTGGAAGAGGCGCGGCGGCGAAACCGTGACCCGGACGGAACGCAAGGCGCGGCGGAGAATCCGAAACGCCCGACGGAACGCGAGGCTTTGAATCGTCTGTCGGCGGAGGTCTTTCAGGGGCGAAAGAAAATAGAGTTCGACGGGGTTCGTCTCGCTGTCGAAAATACCCTGCGTCTGCCGGACGGCGAAGATCGAATCGCTTTGTTAAAACTAATTTTCTGGAGCGCGAATAAAAAAACGCTGGCGGGCGCGGCTCTAAATTGCTATATTTCCAAACGGACGGCGGAGCGCTGGCACCATGAGTTTATCCGATTGGCGGCGTCTTATATGGGACTGCTGGATTAAAATTTTTAAGGCGTTCCGAAAAGTTGGCGTTAAAAAGCCATTTGGTCGCTCTATAATGTCATCATGCCGAAGTGGGAAAATATATAAAATATAAAAATAAAAATAGGGGGACGTCATGAGCGGCAACCGAAACAGACCCGATCAGGACGGCTCGCACCGCGTCCAGTTCGACCGCAACAAGAAAATTATTTACGCGACCCAGACCGTGTGCGGAATCTGCGGGAACCCGGTTGATTTTTCACTCCGGTATCCGCATCCGCTGTCGCCCTGTATCGACCATATTATTCCGATTGCCCGCGGCGGTCATCCGTCCAGTTTGGACAATCTCCAGCTTGCGCATTGGACCTGCAACCGGCAGAAGTCCGACAGGATTCTCTCCGACGCTCCGGACGCTTCAGCCGATAGTAATCGCGTTCTCCCGCAATCCCGCGACTGGCGCGTTTATGTCGCCCAATAGCCTCGCGTTCCGACCGTGATTTCGCTGTCTTGCGATTTATCCCAGTCGGCTGAAAAATTAACGCGTTTTCGCGCGTTTTGCGCGTGTCGTATGCGCGTATACAGGGGGGATGCCTCCCCCCGTCCCGCTTTTTCCGACCTTCCGCCGTCACTACGAAAATTTTTCGCGGAAATCTTTTTGAGAGAAAGAGGCGATCCGCGTCCATGCCTTACGGTATCGAATACCTGCGCCGCAAACTCGGCGGCAAACAGTCCCGCGTCCGGTTGCGGTATCGTTTTTATGAACAAAAAAATTTTATTCAGGATTTCGGCATCTCCACGCCGCCGCGCCTCCGAACATGGCAG
>CAJOFP010000345.1 GCA_905233795.1 uncultured Oscillibacter sp.
GGATTCCGTTAAGGGGCGAATTTTCACGGTTTACGGCGCGGATTCGTCAGAGGGATGAGGGTGGGAATAATACATTGTCCCGCTTTCAAACGCGGACAGATTGTGAAAAGTTGTGAAAAGGAGGCGTTTTATGAAAAAACGTGTGTTGGCAATGGTAATGGCGTTATGCCTTGTGATGTCGTTCGCCGTGTCTATGGCGTTCGCGTCCGGCGATAAAAGCGGCTCTTGCGGAAACGGCGTGACGTGGACTTTGGACGCGTCCGGCAAATTGACCGTGCGCGGCTCCGGCGCGATGGCTGATTACAAGGAGGGCGATCCCCGCGCTCCGTGGTATTCATATAAAGATCAGATTAAATCCGCAAGCGTTGAAAGCGGCGTGACGAAAATAGGTAATTACGCTTTCCATTCTTGCGGAAATATGACAAGCGTTTCCATTGCGGATACGGTCACGGAAATTGGGGAGTATGCTTTTCAGGATTTCAAATCAGGAGCGTTCTGGCATTGCTCCAAATTAAGCGCCGTTTCCGTCGCGGCGGAAAATCAAAATTATTCCTCTGTGGACGGCGTTCTGTATAACAAAGCGCAAACGCAAATATTACGCTATCCGCAAGCAAAAACTCAAACTTCTTTCACTATTCCGTCAACCGTAACATCTATTGGCGATTACGCTTTTGACTGCGTTTCCGTTCTCACCAGTTTGTTTATTCCCGATACGGTGACAAGTATAGGTATTTACTCATTGTCAGGCGTCGGGGCGGCTACGATTACGCTTCCGAAATTTTTAACATCTATTGGTCATTCCGCGTTTTTTAACTCTCCTAAATTAAAAACCGTAACCATCCCGGAGACAGTCGTCAGCATTGGCGGAGGTGCGTTCGCCTACTGTTCCGGTCTGCAAAACGCTTATTACGCGGGGACTGAGGAACAGTGGAAAGCGGTCGAAATCGGCGGAAGTAACGAGGCTCTCACTTCCGCGGTGAAGTTCAACCGTCCCACTTATACGCTGTCGGTTGTCAATTCCGCGCAAAAAACCATTTACCCCGTGGAAGTTTTAAACGGGATGACGCTCACTTGGAACGCCGACGCGCCGCAGACGGGCAAAGCGTTTAAAGAATGGCGCGGACTGTCCGCCGTGACGCTTGTCGAGGGAAGCGCGGCGTCGAAAACGATTAAATTTACAATGCCCGCGAAAAATGTCACGCTGTTCATGACATACGCCCCCGCGCCCACGCCTACCGGAAAAGCGTAATTAAAATCGCGTGAATATGGATGGATAATAAAAATCTCGCCGGATGATTGTCAATCGTCCGGCGGGTTTTTTGTATTTTGGCGTTGCGCTTTTCGGGAAACAAGTGTAAAATGATAAAATAAAAAAATAGATAAAATTAAAATTTAAGATTTGAATAAAGGGGGGAAAGATATGAAAACGCGGATGATGTCATGGAATGTGAACGGATTAAGAGCCTGTTTAAAAAAGGGATTTCTGGACGTGTGCGCGTTCGCCGACGCCGATATGATTTGTTTGCAAGAGATTAAAATGCGTCCCGAACAGGTGGAATTTGAACTGTCCGGCTATGAACGCTATTGGAACAGCGCGGATAAAGCCGGTTATTCCGGGACGGCGATTTTTACGCGTCGAAAGCCGTTGCAGGTAAATTATAATTTCGGCATTGACGCGCATAGACACGAGGGAAGAATTATCACGGCGGAATATGATAAATTTTATCTGGTGTGTTGCTATACGCCTAATTCAAAAGATCAGCTGTTGAGATTGGATTATCGTATGGCGTGGGAGGATGATTTAAGAGATTATTTGATAGATTTGGATCAGGTCAAACCGGTTGTATATTGCGGGGATTTGAACGTGGCGCATAAAGAGATAGATTTAAAAAATCCCAGTGTAAACAGACGCAATCCCGGATTTACGGATGAGGAACGCGAAAAATTAAGTAAATTGCTGGACAGCGGTTTTTTGGATAGTTTTAGAGTAATACACCCGGATTTGACGGGGGCTTATACATGGTGGAGCTATCGCGGACGGGCGCGGGAAAGAAATACCGGATGGAGAATTGATTATTTTATTGTATCGGAGAGATTGAAAGATAATATTAAAAACGCGGATATATGGAGCGAAATTCAGGGAAGCGATCACTGTCCGGTCATGCTGGAACTGGAATTTTAACGGAGGATAGATGAAAAATGACGGATGAGGAAATTAAGATTTTAACGCCGTTTGAGCGGAAATTATATCGTAACGGCTATTCGCGGCAAATGGAATTGACGTTTCCCGATTGCGGGCCGGATAAAAAGGCGCGTATATCGAGTTTACTGGGCTGGATGGCGATTTTCGGCGGCTTTGATTACGACGCGAGAGGATTGACGCGCATAGACACGAGGGAAGAATCATCACGGCGGAATATGATAAATTTTATCTGGTGTGTTGCTATACGCCGGGAAAACGGGATTCACGGGGCGCGTATGCGGCGGGAATATCGCATGGAGTATTTAGACGGGACTTGCGCGGTCAGCGGGAAAAGCGAATGGATTTTAGCGGATCCGATAACGCGCAAGATATTGCGTCCGGCGAATTTTACGGCGCGGGAGCTTTTACCGCGTCCGGACGGATTGGAAATCGACTGTCCGGAGCCGGAAAAAATACGGTTTCCGGATTATAAAAATAATAATATTAAAATCAATACGGGCGGGCGTATTGTGAACTGGTCGGATTTGGACGGGAACGGGCATGTATTCAGCGGGAATTACGCGGATTTCGTATGGGATTTTCTGCCGGCGGGCATTTGGTAACTATGGCAGGTGCTTTTGCCGATAAAAATTATCTCTTGCCATTGGGGGTAAAGACTAAAGTGAGTGTCAGACCCGATTTTGTGGTGCCGGTTTATCCTGTAGTGTCCAT
>CAJOFP010000346.1 GCA_905233795.1 uncultured Oscillibacter sp.
CCGCCGTCCTAAGCGCGTTGCAATATCCGTATGGCTTTTAAACAGTCGGCGCGTTCTCAGCCAAGGATAGTAAAATCAAATTGGCAATCGTTATGAACCGTCGCGCCGCGATATTCCGGCGAGTAAATAATACGTTCACCGGTTTCTTCGCGTAACAAATCCGTTGTCCCCGGCAAAATCGCGGATTTAAGAATATACAAATCCGCGCTGTTTTCTTTTATCGCCGTTCTGATTTCCGACGCGGGAACGCAGACAAAAGCCAACTTGTAATGAAATTCGCCGAAACCTGTTTTTAAATATTTGTCGTAAACATCCGGTTGAAGCGCGGCAAGTTCCTTTTCAAGATTTTTCCCGACAACGCCGTAACCGATAATTAAAACGTCGCGCATAAATCATCCATCCATTCCGCGATTCCGTCAAAACCCTCTGACGGTCCGTAAGTCCGTTTTGTCGTTAAAAACGCGTTATATCTGTTTCGCCGGAAATTTTTGTCTATACGCTCATAATCCGAACGGTAACGTCGGAGAAACTCCGCGATAGCCCTTTTCGCCTTTTCAACGTATTCCGGCGGCGCGTTTCCCCAGCGTTCCGATTTGCTGTCAATGTACGCGGAAATGACAATCCCGACAAGGAAATCATGATACAAATCCGCCCTTTCGCGCCGGATTAAATCCTTAGACAAAATATCGGCGGACATCATTCTTTTGTCGTACATATAGACGCCGTAATAGTCCCTTTTCCGCGTCGTGGATTCCTCGTTCCACTTCCAGACATAGAACCTTTCGCCCAGATAACGGATATTATCAGTCAGATGAAACGCGAGCCACAGAAAACTCATTTCCCCGTGCGCGGATATATCGTCAAAACGGATATTGTTTTCCAGCAGATAGGCGCGGCGGAAAATTTTACCGTGTACCCATATGGTATTTGTCGGGATTTTAATCAAACCGCCGTCCTTGTTCTCAGCGTAAAACGGGACTGACACAACGTCCGGTTCGCTTTTCGCCGCGTCCAGCAGTTTTGAAATCCCGTCCGCGCCTTTGAAACAGTCGTCCGCGTCGCAGAACATCACATAATCCGCCGTCGCCATATCCAACAGCGCGTTATGCGTCGCCTGTGTCCCTCTGTGCGGCAACACGGAGTAGCGAATATTAAACGGGAAAGTTTCAAGAAAAGCGCGGTCAAGCGCGTATTCGTCACCATCCGACGCGATTATGACGTTAAAATCATCTTTCACAGTCTGTTCCGCGATAGATCGCAATAAACGTCCGATCAGGTCAGGCGGTTCATGATAGTGATTGATTAAAATCTGCAGTCTAATATTGTTCATATTGCGCCTCTCAATCCGGCAACGGGAAAATATTCGCGGCGAACGCTCCTCCGGCCCATGTGGTTCTGAAATCGTTCAGCAGATTTTCCGGTACATAAATTTCAAGTCCGGGAATCGGGTCGCTAAAAACGTCGTGAATAGGCGTGATTTCGCCAACACAATAATCAAAATCATATATATCAAATACAGAATCAGAACAATGTCCTACTTCATTTCCACGAAGATAGAGTGTGAAAATCTTGTTTTCTGGATCGAGTATACCAACAAACGCGTTATCCTCTATATTGCAAGCTGCATTTAGCGTAAGCGATTCAAGAGCGAAACATCCTGTAACAATTTCCTGTTCGACGTTTTCACAAATTGGGAATGATAAAGACGTAAGACTTTCGCAATAAAAAAACGCACCGCATCTAATAGTTGTAACGCCATTCCCAATTATTGCGCCTGTTAAGCTGGTACAATTAGAAAAAGCGTATTTACCGATTGAAGTAGTACGGTCAGAAAGCGTTATATTGGTTAAACTATTGCAATCGCTAAACGCAAAGTCGCCGATAGAAACAACGCTGTTGGGAATTGTTGCGCTTATTAAACCGTAACAATTATTAAACGCGCCTACGCCAATCGCTGTAACAGAGTTTGGAATTGTTACACTGCTCATCCAATGACAAGCGCTAAAAGCATAGGCGCCAACAGACGTAACACTGTCGCTAATCGTAACGTGACTTACATTGTAACTATACCAAGGAGTGCGAGAGCCAGAAGAATAATCCGGCATATCGCCATCACAGTAAATTCTCAATGTTCCGTCATCATCCAATGTCCACCAATCGCCGCTTGCGATAGCCATCGCCTCACCCCCTCGCTAAACGGCGATTTTTATCGAAACATCGCTGTTCAGACAGCGGCTATCCCAAAACGGCTGATCGTTATACACGAACGTGTGAGACGGATTCACACGCGGGTCAAGCAAAAATAATTCCCGCAGTTCGGGATAATCCACGCCGATCTGACGCGCAATCTCCCAGAATTGGACGCAAAAAGAAACTTTTGTCGCAAGAAACGCGTTTTCCATGTGTTTCACTAATTCGGCGGTTTTTGCGTCCGTCAC
>CAJOFP010000347.1 GCA_905233795.1 uncultured Oscillibacter sp.
AATCCCGGAAAACGCGGAGCCGTGGATTCTGGACGCCCTCAAAGATAATAACACAAGTCATTACGTCATTGATAAGCAAAAGCCGATTGGACAGAGTAACGACAAATCGTTTCAAGCGATTTATGACGGCGGCTGTCATATCATCAGGAATATCAGCTTCGCAACGGTCAAAGGCGATTCCGTCGGGATGTTCGGTTATAATACCGGCGCTTTAAAAAATATCGTGCTGGCGACGGATTATGAAGCCGACAATCAGGAGACGCGCCGTTATCTGGTCCGGCGTGAAAACGAAATTCAGAACTCTATAATCCCCGTTCATATGGGCGTTTTGGCGGGATATAACGGACAAGACGCGAATATTGAAAACTGCGCCGTCGCCGGTTACTATATCGCCGGTTCCAAAGGCACAATCTTCGCGCTTCAGGGCAGTACGCTTTACGCCGGCGGATTGGTCGGTCAGAACGAGGGCATTGTCAAAAATTCCGCCGCCGATTTCCCTATGATCAATTTATTCACCAACTTCACGAGTGAAGCCCGCGTGGGCGGTTTCGTCGGCTGGAATCAAAGCCGCGTCGAGAATTGCTACGCCATCGGGCATATTGACGCGGATGTACGCGGGCGCAACGTGGAACTCGGCGGATTCGCCGCCAAAAATGACGGTTTTATCAGCGATTGTTATTGCGCCGTATCGTCCACCAGCGGCGGCAAATCTTTCGATGATAGTAATAATAATAGTAATAATAATCAGGAAAACGAAAAAGACATCAAGCCGCACGCGTTCGCCCCCAAAGGCGGACAGGTCAGCCACTGTTATTATCTGGACAAAGGCGCGTTCACGTTCGTTCACACCCTGCGCAATTACAACGCTTTGTCCGATTTGACGGACGGCGCGTCCATTATGTACAGCGATTTAATCAAACAGCGCGAAAACTGGACTTACCGCGCCCGTATCACGGATTTCCGTAAAAATACGGACGCAAAAGAGACGTTTTATCCGTTCCGCGCCGTGGTAACGGGCGCCGACGGACGCTATGTACACTATGGCGACTGGCCGTTGGCGCCTGTCATGGGCAGTTTCGGCGTGTTCTACTGGGAACATGAGATTAACGGCAATAACAACGGCTATCACTTCGCCTATGTGGGATACGACCCCGAAAAAAAGACGGATCAGACCGACAATTCGTTATGCTATCGCCACGACGACGGCGGCGTAATCAGTGAGTTTGGCTACGGCGTATACGTCCAGAAAGGCTGGGAAAATCAGCTGACGCTGGAGACAGATACGGATGGGAACATCACGAACAGTTTCGCGGGAAACTTCGCGGACGCGCCGCGCAATCAACAAGAACAGATTGATGATTTTAAAAAACTGTTTAACAAAGGCGCCGCGGATTCTCTGGAGGAACAGATTCAAGGCTTCAGTTTCTATCCGTTTACCACGCCCCAGACGGAAACAAAAGACGAACAGGGCAATTATAGCTTGAATTTGACCGACGACGGCGGCTATATTTATCTCAGCGGTCAAAAGGGCTACGGCACATGGACGCTGACGCTTAACAACAGTATGACATCCGCCGCGGTAGAATATAAAATCGCGCCGTTTTTCGCAAACGCGATGCAACGTCTTGACGCGAGCGCCCCGATTCAATCTATAGATAAAATTAGCAGTCAGGGATATACGCGGGATTATAGCGCGCTTCTCGGATCGGAGAGCGCGGATAACGCCGGGAATCCGTTTGAGATACGCGCCTTGGCGCAGTTGCAATATATCAACTGGAAATACAAATCCGCGCAGGATACGAACGCCGCGACAGGTACCGCCCATTCCGTCGTGATTGGCGAGCATACGTCCGGCAATAATACGAAGCAGATTTCAGATACGCCGAATTATAAAGAATTTCCGTATTTGCAATACGCGACGCAAATTAACACGGGTACGCAGGAACTAAACAATGAAATCAAGACAAACCGTCCGAAACAATACTGGAAACAGACCCATGATTTAGAGGGGAAAGATGTAAAAAATTATACGCCTATCGCGGCGATGTCGTCCGCCAGCAGCGGTCCGAACAGTCACGCGAATTATATATTCTCTTGGTTCGGCGGCGGTTACGACGGACGGAGTTATAAAATCCAGAATTTAAATATCCGTTCCAGCGCGTTTTCCGTGGGCTTGTTCAGCGTCACTGTAGGCGCGAATATTCAGAGCAT
>CAJOFP010000348.1 GCA_905233795.1 uncultured Oscillibacter sp.
TCAGCGATTCCACTGTGATATATTTCAATTCCGAAATACGGATACCGGTAGCGGCCAGCGTCTGCATGAGACAGTACAGACGCCGGTTGCCGTTTTTTTGCGCCGCGTCCAGCAGACGCCGATATTCTTCCTTTGTCAGTTCACGATTTTGATCCCGGTACGCTTTCCGCTGAATTTTTATTTGTTTGACACGCAATCCCGTCCATGACAGAAACGAGAAAAAAGCGTTGACCGCCGAAATCATGACGTTGACAGTCCCCGCCGTCAAATCGTCTGTCAGAGACGATTTCCAGTCAATCAGCCGTTCTTTTGTAACTTCTTTGCCGTCCGCGAGGAAATCATAAAAACGCGTGACCGCGTTGACATATTTTTGTATGGTGGCTTCACAGCGTTCATCCAGACGCAGATGAATCTCAAACGCGTGAATTTGTTCCATTGTGATTGTATAAGCCATTGCGGATTCCTCCCCGTCCATGTGACGCAAATATCAGAATTTTATCACAATCCGTTATTGTAATCACATGACGGGAAAATATGCAAGCTCGCGGAGAGTCACGGTGAAAATGGCGTTTTTAACCGGTCGGGAGTCGTATTCGCCGATGAGTGAAAATAAAATAAAAATAAACGCTTTTTATATGCGAGCGTTTATTTTTTTCCGCCTTTCTTAATTTTATATTTTCTATTGACTTCACCAATTTTTCGGAATATAATTTAAATATAAAATTTTAAAATTATTTCTACGCGTTTGATGGCGTATGGGCTGTATTGATTTTATCAGGAATGCGAGGAGATGATAAATTATGGCGGAAAAAAACAGCGCGGTGATCGGATTTGAAAAGCAAATCTGGGACGCCGCCTGTGTTTTATGGGGACATATTCCGGCGGCGGATTACAGAAAAGTAATCGTCGGGCTGATTTTCCTGCGCTATATATCCGGCGCCTTTGACAGGCGTTACCGTGAACTGCTGGCTGACGGCGACGGCTTTGAGGACGATCCGGACGCATACGAGGAGGAAAATATTTTCTTCGTCCCGGAGGACGCCCGGTGGAATAAGATCGCGGCGGCGGCGCATACGCCGGAGATCGGAACGGTCATTGACAACGCGATGCGGGCCATAGAAAAAGACAACGGGAAACTGAAAAACACGCTTCCCAAAAATTACGCCAATCCCGATCTGGACAAGCGCGTTCTTGGCGATGTCGTGGATTTGTTCACCAATATGGATATGAGCGGAACGGAAGAGAGCCGGGATATTCTCGGACGCGTGTATGAATACTGTATCGCGCAGTTCGCGGCGTATGAGGGCGTCAAAGGCGGCGAATTTTACACGCCCGCCAGCGTTGTCAAAACGATTGTGGCGGTTCTGAAACCGACGCCCAACAGCCGTATTTACGATCCATGTTGCGGGAGCGGCGGTATGTTTGTCCAGAGTGAAAAATTTATCAGGGATCACGCGAGAATCAGGGGCGCGACCGCCGTATACGGGCAGGAAAGCAATTCCGACACATGGAAAATGGCGAAAATGAATATGGCGATCCGGGGGATTGACGCCGATTTCGGACCGTATCACGCGGACACGTTCTTTCAGGATTTGCACCCGGCGCTGAAAGCCGATTTCATTATGGCGAATCCGCCGTTTAATCTGTCCGGCTGGGGACAGGATAAATTAAAAGAGGATAAACGCTGGAAATACGGCGTCCCGCCCGCGGGGAACGCCAATTACGCGTGGATTCAGCATATGATTTATCATCTCGCGCCGACCGGAAAAATCGGTCTTGTGCTTGCCAACGGCGCGTTGTCCACACAGTCAGGCGGGGAGGGCGAAATCAGGCGACGGATTATTGAGGATGATTTAATCGAAGGCATTATCGCCATGCCCACGCAGTTGTTTTACAGCGTAACGATTCCCGTCACGCTCTGGTTTATCACGAAAGGCAAACGGCAAAAAGGAAAAACGCTTTTTATCGACGCCCGGAAAATGGGTTACATGGTTGACCGCAAACACAGGGATTTCACGGACGACGATATTCAAAAACTATCCGACACGTTCACGGCGTTCCAGAACGGGACGCTGGCGGATGTAAAAGGCTTTTGCGCGGTTGCGACGATTCAGGACATCGCCAAGCAAGATTATATTCTGACGCCCGGACGCTATGTGGGCATTGAGGAACAGACGGACGACGGGGAGCCGTTCGAGGAAAAAATGA
>CAJOFP010000349.1 GCA_905233795.1 uncultured Oscillibacter sp.
AATCAAGATCAAAATTCCAACTCAACCGGAAACAATCTGTAAAATAAAATTAAAAAAATTTATTATAATTTTATATAATCTTCAATCCACGGGGGAATTTATCATGAAAATCACATGGCTGGGACATTCCTGCTTCTCGCTGGAATACGACGGATATAAAATCATCACAGACCCTTATGAGGGCGTTCCGGGCTATCCCGATTTAAATTTAAACGCCAACGCCGTCTATTGCAGTCATCAGCATTTCGATCATAGCGCCGTCCACCGCGTGACGGTTTCGCCCGCCGCGAAAAGCCCTTTCACAATCCGGGAAATCCCCGCCTATCACGACGACAAACAAGGCAAATCGCGGGGCGAAAATATGATCCGCGTTTTTACGGCGGGCGGCGTATCCGTCGCGCATATGGGCGATCTGGGACATTTATTGACGCCTGCGCAAAAATCGGAACTGGGCGCGCCGGATGTGATTTTAATGCCCATTGGCGGCGTCTATACGCTGGACGCCCGACAGGCCAAAAAAGCCTGTGACGAAATCGGCGCCCGCTGTGTGATTCCCATGCACTATCATCACGCGCCCTATGGCTTATCCAATCTGGGCGGACTGGATGAGTTTTTAGCGCTCTGGAACCGTAACGCCGTGCATATGCTCCCCGGCCCGGACTGGACTGTCACCCATCAACTTTCCGGCGTTATCGTTCCCATGTTCCGGGCTTAATAAAAATAATCAAATAATAAATTTACGCGAGAAAAAGCGGGACGGCGCATGAAACGCGTATCCAATCGCGGCGTCTGTCCCGCTTTTCGCGTATATTTAAATTATATTTGACTACATGATTTATTTTTATTATATTTTTATTATAATATTTACCTATTTATATTATTGATTAATAGGGAGGAATTTTGAATGAGAAAGCAAAATCAAAATCAAATACGCGTCCCGCGTATGATATGCGCGATAATTTTTATATTTATCCTGTCGTTCGCGTTAATTTCCTGTGGCGCGCCTATTAATACAATCGGCGATTCCGATTCCGTCAACAGTGATATTAATATAAGCGAAGATGATAATTATATCACTTTCACGGACGCGCTGGAGCGATCTGTTACAGTCAAAAAAAATCCGGTTTCCGTGGTATCCCTGCACGGCAGTTACGCGGAAGCGTGGTCTCTGGCCGGGGGCGTGATTACCGGCGCCACGCGGGATGTCATAGACGAAAATCGCAACGTCAACGGGGATAATATTATCATGGTCGGCACAAACAGAGACCCGAATTTAGAACAGATTCTCGCGCTCGCGCCGGATTTTATACTGCTTTCCGCCGATATGGACAGTCAATTAAAATTAAATGACGCTTTCGCCGATATTCCCCACGCTTATTTCTCCGTCGATTCATGGCAAGATTATTTAAATCAAATGGCGATATTCTGTGACATTACCGGGCGGCCGGATTTATACCGGCAAAACGCGGCGTCTGTGGAAAATCAAATCCAAGAGATTTTATTATCTATACCGGAATCAGACAATCCGCCGACGGTTTTATTAATCCGGGCGTTTTCCAGCGGCGTAAAAGTAATCGGCGCCAATAATCAAACCGGCGCGATTTTAAAAGACTTGGGCGCGGATAATCTGGCGGACAGAGACAACAGCCCTTTACAAGACCTGTCTCTTGAGATTATTATACAAGAAGACCCGGATTTTATATTTATCACGACAATGGGCGATGAAAGCGCGGCGCGGGAATATCTGGAAAATGGCTTGTTTCAAAATCCCGCTTGGAACGGTCTGTCCGCCGTTCAAAACGAACGTGTGATGATACTCCCAAAAGAATTATTTCACTATAAGCCCAATAACCGCTGGGGTGAAAGCTATGCGTATCTCGAAAAAATCCTGTACGGCTCCTGATTCTCAATCTTCTCCATTTTTTCAGTTTTATCAATCTTTTCAATCTCTTTTTTCCGGTCACGCGGCGCGGTTTTATATTTTAATCTTGCTTTTATTCATAGCGATTTTGGCGGATTTATGCCTTGGCGCGGTTCCGATTCATTTACCTGATTTGTTTTATCAAATCCGCTCCGGCTCGGTCACAATCGAAACGCGTATTTTTTTGCACGTCCGATTGCCCCGGACGCTGGCCGCGATTTTCACCGGCTCCGCGCTGGCCGCGTCCGGGACGATTTTGCAAACCGTTTTAAATA
>CAJOFP010000350.1 GCA_905233795.1 uncultured Oscillibacter sp.
CTTCTTTGCACAATTTTGTAAAATCTTTTTCGTTCATTATTCATCACTCCGTAATTTTTGCGAGGTTGCGAAACGCGCGGTTTCATTCAGATTCCACTCGCCGTACTTCTGACATGCGTTCCGGCAGTGATATACGCGGCTTCTCCGGTCCAGCAACAAAGATCGGATTCGCTGTTTCCCGGCGCGAACCCATTGATAGCGTGACGCCCGTTTTTGGGCGTCTGTTTTCTCAGCGTTGATCGCCTCCGCCACAGCTTCCGCCGCGTCGGAAACTTCGCTCTGAAATTCCCGCAACGGCTCCAAAAGCTTCCCGAAAAATTCCGCCAGCGCGTTCCAAACGGTTCTCACGTCATCCACTATCTTTTCCATTGTTTCCATTATTTTTGACGCTCCTCTCTGATTTGGGCAATAGAAAACGCCGGGCCTCTCGGCTCGACGTTTGAAAATAGTTTTACTTGACTTGCCTGTCTCCCCGTCCTGTGGTATAATTTGGACGGAGAGAGGAGGCGATACCGCGTTACGATTCCGGGCTTGCCACGCCCGAATACATGAGAAAGGAGGAAAAGCGTCGTGATTTACCTCATCGCCTATGACTTGCACGCGGAAGGTCAAGATTATGAAGCCATCGCTCACGCGATTGAGAATCTGGCGGACAGTAAAAACGATTTCTGCCGGATTCAAAAGTCTGTCTGGGTTATCTGGTCTAAATTGCAGTCCGCACATGCCATATTGGAAAGATTGAAGCCTGTTATGGACAGCAACGATTTCTGTTTTGTCACTGAAGTTACCAGCAACAGCGATCATGTGTTAGGGGCTTTGAAAGAAAGCCAGATTAGAAAAATGAAAAATCATTGGGACGAAATCCGTTTTTTCTAATTTTAAAGAACAGTTAAAGTCCCGTCTGATTCCAAAGCTATAAAATGTCCTCGTGTAACGCGCACTTCCACACCGATTCGCTTCAGCGCGTCAGTAAGCAGTTTCGCGGCCTCTTCTCGCGTAACGCCGTCTTTGAGGCGGTATTTCTTCGTGAGCGGGGCCGCGAAATTATCCTCCGCACGGATAATTCGACGGTCGTTCAAATCGTCCTCAATCCATATCGTACCATCCACGTCTTGATGTATGCGGGACGGCGGAACGCTTTCAATTCCCACCAGTTCAAGTTCGAGAGCCATTTTTATCACCCGTCAAGACCGCAAATTAAATTTCATATGAGATTTTCGGCTTAAATACGCCTTTGAGAAAATCCTGACGATATTTATTGAACAGTCTGTAAAGATAACGGACAGAAACGTGAGATTTTTCCGGTTCCTTTTTAATATCAAAAGAGCCTTCAGGAAGATTAAATTTAATCACTCCGGTAATATCCCGCGTCAAGCCGCCAAACGCGTAAGTGACGCTGTTCGCCGTATTGGAGATATAATCACAGTAGACCATCCGGTATTACCATGATTCATAAGAAATTTTTTCACGGAAAACGCCGTTGTTAAAATTTCCTATCTCCTTATTGTATAAGCTGTAAATATATTTCGACCATACCTTGGATTTTTCAGGAGGTTTAACGATTTCAAATGTTTTTTCACGAAAATGAAATACAATTTCTCCCGAAATATCCTCCGGCGTACCGCCGTAAGCATAGGTCGCGCTATCCGACGTGTTCGCTTTGTAATCACAGTAGACCATCTGGCTCGCCTTCCTCTCCGACACTTTCAAGCAGGGCTTCTTCCCAATTAAATTGTTTCTTCGCTTCCGCGTGCGCTTCTGAAAGTGAGCAGTTCCGTTCTTTTTCAACCTGACTTTCAAGAAGCTCATGACGTAACAGCAAAATATCCCGATCTTCCGGGCGTCCCTCTCTCAGCCGTTTCCATGCCACCGCCATGTCATAATCCGGTTGCAGAAGTTTATACCCGTCATAAGTTTTATGCTTCTCAAAGAAGACGTGTCGCTTAATGGCCACAATCTCTTCAACAGAAAAACCAGAATTTTGCGCGATAATTTCCGTGTCATTAACGCGGCTGATTTTTCTGTATTCTTCAGCGGCCTGAATATCGCGTGACGTAGCTCCTTCGGGAAGAGGATATTGTTTACCGCCTGTTTCCATTTCCCGACCGCCTGTCTGCATAATACCCTCACCCGTTCGTATTATACCACGTTCTCGCCCATTTGCAAGACCATTTTTTAAATTTTTTAAATTGTTTGGCGTCCTCGCGGGTCCATTTCGCCACCTGTATCCGGTCTGACAGGCGTTTCAGTCCGTTTTCTTTGCAGAAATCGTTATACGCCTGATTCTGTCGTCCCAGCAGTTTCGCGGTCTTGGCGTATTCCGCCTCCAGATTCGCTTTCACTCCCGCGTCGTCCGCCGCGTCTATTCCCTCACGCAAGGCGATTAATTTATTTTTCGTATGGCGGATATTCCGCTCCATTTTTGCGTATACTGAGGCTTATAAAGTGGAATTTAAGGAAGTGTTTTGTTATACTTTACAAGGAATACCAGATTTTGAGAGGAAGATGTTATGAGTAATCGTAGACGTAGAAAAAGAAGAGGAATCCCTAGAGGATATGTATATATTGCAGTAGCAGTTTTAGCTATGGCCCTTGCTATCGGCGGTATTTATTATGTTAAGAAATAT
>CAJOFP010000351.1 GCA_905233795.1 uncultured Oscillibacter sp.
ACGTTCGCGGAAGTCATCCAACGAATTCATGGAGCGGAAGTGGAGATTGTCAAGAGAAACGAACTTCATAAATTTGTCATCCTGCCCAAACGCCGGATTGTGTAACGTACTTTCGGATGGCTTGACAAAAGTCAGCGTCTCTGGAAAAATTGCGAGAGAAAACTCCTTTCCACTTTAGCGATGAATGTTTTAGCCATCATTTCTGTATTAATCAGAAGATTTTAAACAGGCTCTCAATCAAATAAGCGTTCTGACTGGAGCCGTTCATAATCGAATAATCGTCTCCGTGAAAACTCTCCAGTTCCCAGTCGATATAGCCAATCCAGCTTACATTTCCCTTGACATGTCTGCGCATTGTTTTGCCTCCCTGATTCATTTTATTTATTCGATATAATTCGCCTGAAATTTTAACTTTAAATTTTAATTTCAATCGCTATTCGCGCTATTCGTCCAGAATATTTCCGTCAATCGAAATCGTAACCACCCGCCACGGGAGAAATTTTCCGCTGTTTCGCAACGCCTGCTCCGCCGCTCTTTGCAGTCCGCCGCAACAGGGGACTTCCATTCGGATAATCGTCACGCTTTTGATAGTATTTTCCCGGATAATCTCCGTTAATTTGTCCGTATAATCCACGCCGTCCAGTTTCGGACAGCCGATCAGCGTCACCCGTCCCCGCATAAATTCCTCGTGCGTATTCGCGTAGGCGTAAGCCGTACAGTCCGCCGCGATTAAGAGTTTTGCGCCGTCAAAAAACGGCGCTTTCACGGGTATCAATTTGATCTGTACCGGCCATTGTCGTAACCGGGATACAGGACGCCGCGTCAAATCAGTTTCCCGCGTATTTTCCTGTCCGGTTTTATTGTCAAATCTCGCGTTCAGTTCCCGCATACGGGAACCGGGACAGCCGTCCGGTTTTTGTTCCTGATTGCGCATCCGTTTCGCCTCTTTTACAGCCGCTTCGTCATAAGCCGGGGCTTCCCGTTCCTCAAATGTAATCGCGCCCGCGGGACACTCCGGGAGACAGTCGCCGAAACCGTCACAGAAATTCTCCCGGACCGGTTTCGCTTTGCCGTCTATCATGTCGATTGCGCCCTCGTGACACGCGTCGGCGCACACGCCGCAACCGTCGCATTTTTCCTGATCAATATGAATGATTTTCCGAATCAGAGCCATTCCCCCCTTGTTTATTTCATAAAATTATAATATAATTTTATCGGCAAATCGGTTGCCATAACCACATTTTTAAAAAATTTTTTAAATTTTTATCCAAAAATTATGAAAAAGCCGGTGAAAAATTTGGACATTTCAACGCTTGCCCGTTCCATGCTGTTTCACGGCATGACGGAAACGGAAATTTTTTCCGCGCTGGACGCGCTTCAGGCGAAAGAAGTCGCATACGCGAAAGGAGCCGCGATTCTCCACGCGGGAGAACTCACGGATCATATGGGCATGGTATTAACAGGAAGCGTCACGATTGAATCTGTGGATATATGGGGAAACCGAACCATTCTGGCGCTGTTGAACGCGGGGGAATTTTTCGCGGAAGTCTACGCGCTTTTATCGGAAATACTTCTGGTGGACGTAAAAGCCGTGGAGGACTGCCGGATTCTGTTTTTTTATCCGGGCGGCGTCGAAGAGCGCAACGAAATATGGACGCTAAAATTATTTCGGAATTTCCTGAATATTTCGGCGCGAAAAAATTTAGCTTTCTCGGGCAGGAGTTTCCATACCGCTCCCAAGACGGCGCGGGGAAGAATCATGGCGTATCTGAACACTGTATCGCTCCAGCGTCACAGTAGAAAATTTTCGATTCCCTTTGACCGTCAGCAAATGGCGGATTATTTGAATCTGGATCGCGCGGCGCTTTCCAAAGAATTGGGAAAAATGCGGGATGACGGTTTGATTGCGTTCAGAAAAAATCAATTTGAACTCAAAACTGATAAATGAGCAAATTTGTGTTTTTGCACAAAAGAGACTCTGTATTTTGCGGTTTAAAAAATATTAAATACTATATACAGAAAATAACGATTGAATATTTGTGCGGTTTTTCGGATTTGCTCATTTATAGTTGATTTCGTTAAATTTGCGAATTTTATAAATTTTAGGACTTGACAGAATCCGCCGTGTATGGTAATATTATCAGTTAGATATAACTAACTAAAAGAGCGGTATTTTTGATTTATTT